>JAJZAG010000027.1 GCA_021799555.1 Deltaproteobacteria bacterium
CGGATTTTGTACGCTTCGGACTACCCGCATTTCGACGGACGCTTCCCGAACACGGTCAAGTACACCGCCGGCCGCAAGGAATTTCCGCCCGCGGTGCGCCGCAAAATTCTGTTCGAGAACCCGTCGCGCCTTTATACGCGGTTGGCTTGAACCCTGCCGATGCCGCTGGTTCACCTTGACTGCAAAAGCTTGTCGCACTTATAGTTGCGATGAGAGCTGATGGCGCCCCGACCAAGCCGGCGCTGGCCTGCAATCTTCAATCCTGACAAGGGAAATTGTGCTGGTTGTAAAATGAAACGACGCGAGGAAATGACCTTTTCGGAGCGGCTGTACCTGCCCGAAATCCTGAAGGGTCTCGCGATTACCAATTACCACTTCGTGCGCAACTTCGCGCTGAATTTCGCGCATCTGCTCGGTTTCGCGAAGGCGCGGCGTGCTTCCGCGACGGTCCAGTATCCCGAAGAACGCAAGCGTTACTCCGACAACTATCGCGGGAGCCATCGCCTGACGATCCGCCCGGACAATTCCGTGCGATGCACGGCATGCTTCCTGTGCGCCACCGCCTGCCCTGCGCAATGCATCTACATCGAAGCCGGCGAGGCCGAGGACCCGCATATCGAAAAGTTCCCGGTGCGCTACGAGATCGACACCTTGCGATGCATCTATTGCGGACTGTGCGTCGAGGCGTGCCCTTGCGACGCAATCCGGATGGACACCTACGTGCATCCGCGGATCTGGGGTTTCGACCGCAAGGATTTCGTCGAGACCAAGGAAATGCTGATGCATCGCTCGCGCGTTATCGCGAAGGACGGACGCGAGGGGAATATGAACGAGATGCTGGCGTGGTATCGTGAGCAGGACGCGCGAATCTACGATCCGCTCCGGCCCGAGTTGCGCAACTACACCGAGCGCGCGCTCGCAAAGGATTACGAAGAGCCGGACGAGCCGGTGAACCTGCCGGTAATCGAGCGGCACCCCGCACGCGGCTAACGCGCGCGACAGCCGGCCTGCGATGACAAGGGTAACAATCGCGCTGACGCTTGCCGGGCTGGCGATCTTGTTTATCGCGTACAGCTACGGCGTGCACGTGATTCACGGCGGCAGCGTGCTCGCACATATGTACTGGGCGACGGCCGCGATGTTTTTTGTCGCGCTCGCGAACTTCATCGCGATCGCTCATTTGGCGCGCTCCGAACGGATGATCCAGGAGCTGCGCGCGCTGTGCGAAAAGCACGGCATCGATTACGGCGAGGACTAAGCTATAGTTATGACTCGCGGACGCCGCGTGCGGCCGCGGAGGTGTCGAAATGACTCAGATAGAATCTGCGCGTAAGGGTATTATCACCCGCGAAATCGGCGAAGTCGCCGAGGACGAGGGCCTCCCCCCCGAAGAAGTCCGCGCTCTGGTCGCGTCGGGCGAAATCGTTATCCCGCACAACCAGCACCATAATTTCCGCGCAATCGGGATTGGCAAGCGTCTGCGCACCAAGGTTAACGCCAATATCGGCGCATCGAATTTCCATCAACTGATCGAAGAAGAAGTCGAAAAGCTATACACCGCCGTGCGCTACGGCGCCGATTCGGTGATGGACCTCTCGACCGGCACCGACCTCGATCAGATTCGGGGCGAGATACTCTCGCGATGCCCGGTAATCCTCGGCACCGTTCCGATCTATCAAGTTGCCTCCGAACATTCGATCATGGAGCTCGAGGCCAAAAATTTCCTTGAAGTGATCGAACGCCAGGCGCGCCAGGGGGTCGATTACATGACGCTGCATTGCGGCGTCACGCGCGATGCGGTCGCCAAGCTACGCGGCCATCAGCGGATTGAGGGAATCGTCTCGCGCGGCGGCGCACTTCTGGCCGCGTGGATTGAGCGTACGGGCAACGAGAATCCGCTCTATGAGCATTTCGATGAAGTCTGTGGGATCCTCCGCGAACACGACGTCACCATCTCGCTCGGTGACGGACTGCGCCCTGGCGCAACCGGCGACGCGACCGACCGTGGCCAGCTCGCAGAATTGCTCGTGCTGGGCGAACTGACCGAACGGGCGCGAGCGCTTGGCGTACAGGTGATGATCGAAGGACCCGGGCACGTCCCGCTCGACCAGATCGAAGCCAACGTGCAACTCGAAAAGCGCGTCTGCGGCGGCGCGCCGTTCTATGTGCTGGGACCACTGACCTGCGATGTGGCGCCGGGTTACGACCATATTACCGGCGCAATCGGCGGCGCGATTGCGTCGGCCGCCGGCACGGACTTCCTGTGCTATGTCACGCCGGCCGAGCATCTGCGTCTGCCCGATATCGACGACGTGCGAGAGGGGGTAATAGCGACGCGAATCGCCGCCCATTCCGGTGATCTGGTCAAAGGAGTGCGCGCGGCCAAAGTCTGGAACGACCAGATGTCGCGATACCGCAAGTCGCTCAACTGGGAAGGGATGTACGCGATGGCGATGGATCCGGACAAGGCACGCCGTTACAAAGAAGAAAGCGAGGCCTCGGGGTCGAACGTGTGCTCGATGTGCGGGTCGTTGTGCTCGGTCAACATCGACAATGCCGCGATCAAGTTCACCCAGCGCCGCGCGATCGCGGAGGCCGCACAGAATGCCTGAGCAGCGCGCCGTGCGATCCGAGCCGAATCTCTCGTCGGCGATCGCGCTCGAGTTGCGCGACGACCGCGGCCATGCGCGACGCTTGGAAGACTTCCGTGGGAAAAACGTTGTTTTGTTTTTCTACCCGATGGACGACACTCCCGGATGCACCGTCGAGGGCAAGGAATTTCGGGAGCTACATGACCAATTCGAGGCGCTCGACGCAGTGATAATCGGCGCAAGCACCGACTCGGTTCAACGGCATCGCGCTTTCGCCGACAAACACGGTTTCCCTTTTATCTTGCTGTCCGATCCTGAGGGACGGTTGGCAGACGCCTTTGGGGTGCTCGCCGGTTCTCGCGCCGCCCGTTCAACCTTTGTATTCGATCATGAATTGCGCCTGCGTCGCGCCTTTCATGACGTGAGTCCTCGCGGACACGCCGCGACGGTGCTGAATTTTCTACGCACGCTGGTCGAGTCACATCGGATGCTGGGCGGTTGAACGACGAAACGAACCCACTGCGGAACTGCGGCGCGCGTGCTTCGCAATGGTTATAAATATAAGAGTATCAGACAGCGGCCCCAAACGGAGCTGAAAACCAATGGCAAAGACTTCGAAACATCTTTTGGATGAAGCGCGTAAAGAAATCAAACAGATAGACATCGACGAAGCGCGCCGTTTGCTCGAAGTCGGCGCTGTCATTATCGACGTTCGCGAGAGCGACGAATGGCGCCAAGGGCATATTCCTCAAGCCATCGGCATACCGCGCGGCTTTCTCGAAATTCGCGTCGAAGAAAAGGTTCCCGATCGGAAAACTCTCGTAATCATGCAGTGCGCTTCCGGCACCCGCTCCGCCTATGCTTCGCGTGTAATGCGTGAACTTGGCTACGAAAACGTCCACAATCTGCTCGGCGGCTTCAACGCGTGGAAAGACCGCGGACTGCCATGGGAGGCTGACCGCCAGTTCACCCAAGATGAACTGACCCGCTACTCGCGCCATTTCGTAATTCCCGAAGTCGGCGAGAAAGGACAAGCCAAGCTTCTCGATTCGAAGGTTCTGCTGCTCGGCGCAGGCGCTCTGGGATCGCCGGTCGCGCTCTACCTTGCGGCGGCGGGGGTTGGAACCCTCGGTTTGGTCGATTTTGACGTGGTCGACCTCTCGAACTTGCAACGTCAGATAATCCATACCGTCGATCGCGTCGGGATGCCCAAGACTGAGTCGGCGCAAAAGCAGATCGCTGCGATGAATCCCGGCATCAAAGTGATTCGCCACGATGTGCGCCTCACCTCCGAGAACGTGATGGAGATTATCATGCCGTACGACGTGATCGTGAACTGCGGCGATAATTTTCCCACCCGCTACCTGATCAACGACGCCTGCGTGTTCTCGAAGAAGCCACTCGTCGATGGCGCAATCTTCCGCTTCGAGGGCAACGCCACCGTCTTCTATCCCGACAAGGGCGGGCCCTGCTATCGATGCCTCTATCCCGAGCCGGCGCCGCCCGACATGGCGCCGTCGTGCGCCGAAGCGGGAGTGTTGGGCGCGCTGCCGGGATTGATCGGATCAATCGAAGCGCTCGAGGCGATTAAGCTCCTGCTCGGCAGAGGTCACCCGCTGATCGGGAAGATGATCTATTTCGACTCGTTGTCGGACCGCGACTACGTGCGCGTTCTGAAGATTCGCAAAGATCCGAATTGCCCTGTTTGCAGCGAGCACGGGACCCAGAAAGGTCTTATCGATTACGAGGCGTTCTGCGGGCTCGGACCGAGCGCCAACGGCGCGACGGCAAGTTCATCCGATCACGTCGCCAGTGCGGCCGCACGCTGAGTTTTAAGCCGCATGCGCGGATAAACGTATGACAACGGCGGGCGCCAGATTCGTGGCGCCCGCTATTTTTTTGAGGCGCATCACGATGGCGTTGGGACCGTTTTACGTGGCACAGAAACTCAAACTATCCGGAGGGTTGCGCGGCGTCGCTCTGTTGATGCGACATGGCGAAACCGCGTGGAACCGCGCGGGACGGGTGATGGGTCGCAACCCGATCGAACTAGATGCCGAAGGCCGTGCGCAAGTCGAGCGCGCGGTGCCGTTCGCCCGTGAACTTGCGATCGACTCGATCGTTACCAGCCCGCTGCCGCGCGCCCGTCAATCGGCGGAAATTATCGCCGCCGGCATCGGCGGCACAACGATCAGCGAAGACCCTGGACTTGCCGAAGTCCAATACGGACGCTGGGAAGGAATGGTCTTCGATGATCTGGTCAAGGATCCCGACTATCTGCGCTATCGGGAGCATCCAATAGATCATCCCACTCCAGGCGGTGAAACGATCGCACAAGTACGGGAGCGCGGCGTCCAGGCGATTTCACGCGCGATCGGCGCGCAGCCGGGCCGTCGCATCCTGTTCGTATCACACGGCGACATTATCCGGACCATAATAAGCCACTTCATGTGCCTCGACCTCGCACAATTCCGTAGGCTCAGGATCGACAACGCGACCTTCTCCGCGCTGCAGCTTGCCAGCGATTTCGCCGAGATCAAGTTTCTCAATCTCCTGCCTGACCCGGCTCGCGCCTTTGTCGCGCCGTTCATCTCGCAAGCAGCCGAATCCTCGATAGGCAAAGCTGGCGCGTAATCGTGCGCGTCCGGTCCGCCTGCTTCCGGGCGCGCGGGATTTGACTGATCGGCGACGCAGGCCTAATCGTAAGCAAATAGTTACACACAACCCGCTCCGCAGGGTGAGGGAATGAAACTGTTCCGCCCAAATCCCTTGTACGCGCGACCGTCGGCGATTCCCGAAGTAACAAGGAGCGCAATCCGGGCGGCCGGGTTCTCTGAGTTCTCCCGGCGTGACTTCGCCTGCACGCGTGTCGATCGAATTGCCCGGCGCGCCAGGATTCACGCACGAGATGAGCAAGCCTCTTGGCGTCGCGGTTTCCCCGCCAAGACGATTGATCCGCAAGTCGCCGACATCATCAGCTGGGTGCCGAACTTAGGGCTTTCAGCGCCGCTCGACGTACGGTTCGTCGGCCGGAACCTTTCCTAAGATTTCCGAATCGCCGAAGAGTTAAAACACCGGGTCGAAACCCTCCCCGGTGCCGCAGATGCGCGATAACGCTCAGGGACCGCCAGCGCCGCCCGCGTATGCGCTCGGACCGCCGACATCAATACCTTTGCGGACCCGTACGGCATCGTCGGGACGCGTCGGGACCTCTACATGAACGCTGCGGTAGCCGCCTGCGGAGGCGTCGGGCGCGACGAATCCTATCGTGTACTGCTCGCGCAGCTCGAGGCTGATCTGCGCGCACGCTGCCCGCAACTGCGCACCATCGCCAACCTGGCGGATGATATAAGTCCGCGCGCCGGTCTCTGTTGAAAGCTTGCTCAGTGTGGACGCGTCGACGCGATCAATTTCACCGCCGCCAATCACGAACGGCCCAATCGCCAAGCTTCCGAGCCCCGCCGAGACGTTCGGATCACCAATCCCGATCGAGTAAATCAACACGCCAAGCCGCCGCGCTTCGTTAACCACGTCCTGCACAGTCGAGCGGCTCTGATTGTCCATACCGTCGGTGACCACAAGAATCGCTTTCTTGTCGTAGCGCCCGTGCTCGACCATCTGCAGCGCGCGCAGGATCGTGTCGAACAACGCCGTCTCGCCATTGGCGCGCAAAAGCCCGAGTTTTTCCATCACCAGGGAGTGATTCATTGTAAACGGTTGCAGCAGATAAGGACGGTCTGAAAATGCGAACAGAAAAACGTCGTCGCGATCGTTCAAGTCGCGTAGAAACTGCGCGATCGCGATCCGCGCCTGCGGCAGCTTCGGTTCCATGCTGCCTGACGTATCGACCACGATCCCGATCGAAACCGGAGTGTTCGTGTCCTGCCGGAAAAATTGGATCGGCTGCGTACGGCCGCCGAGCTGAAGTTTGAAATCATCTTTCTGAAGGCCGGTGACATAATTACCACCGGGATTGGTGACGGTTACCGTCACTTGCGCATAACCGGGCTGGTTGCGAAGGTTGCGCGCCGGAAGGGTCAGCGATTGCCCCGGTTGCGGCTCCTGAACTTGCGGAGCGATGCTGAGGGCGGCACCGGGCTGTTGCGGCGTCGTGGGCAGCTCGAGAGTTGCTCCCGCACCGTTCTGGTTGTTTTGCGGAATCACCATCTGCTGCGCCTGCGCGAGAACTAACTGGGCTCGGGCGGATTGTGGCGACGATCCGAGCACGATCGCCACAGCGGCCAAAATCACCGTGCCAAAAACGATTTTCGTCCCGCGCATCGACTCGCGCGCAATTGCGATTTTTGTGGCCATCCTCGTCGTCAATGATCTTCCTATGAGATGAGGCGTCACACAACAGGCTATCATTGCCGGCGCGATTTTCCGCATTTCGCGGGATTAGACGTAGCCGAGCTCGCGAAGTTTCGTCGGGCGCTTGCGGCGGACTGTGCCGCCCACCAGTGTATCAACTCCCGATTGCCCGTGGGCCGGTTTCGCGCCATGATCGTCCAGCAGGTCTCCCCGGGGGAATCCAATAGCCACATGAACAAGTCTTCACAATCTACCGTGCGCGAAGCGGACACCGCGCGAACACCCGCCTTTGTCATGGACGGCGCGGGAAAAGTAGTGCAATGGACCCAAGAAGCCGAAGAGATTTTCGGATGGCCAAGCGGCGAAGCGGTTGGCCGGAAGCTCTCCGAATTGATCATTCCAGAGCGCAATCGCGCCGCTCATGAAGCCGGACTCAGTCACTTCATGTCGGCGGGCGGCCGCGGTGCGCTGCTCAATCGCAAGCTTAATTTGGTGATGAGGCATCGCGATGGCCGCGAGTTCACGTTGGCGATAACGATAGGCTCGCAAAAGAGTGCCGATGCTCGTATTTTCCCGACCTATTTCGAGCGCGATTGACTGTGCGCGCGAAACCCACACGGTCTGGGCCCGTAAGTCCTGCAGCCGGCGGCAAGCCTTTGCCTGAACGGCAGGATGACGCCACAAACGGACGATGCGCGCGTCGCCTGCTATCGCGATCAGACATTCGCCCGTCGTCCCGCAACGGCACGGCTGTTGCTGCATTGACTAGACGATTATGAGCGCGGCAAGCGAAAACTTCGCAAACGACGGCGGTTCTTCTTCCCTTGCGGGCGGAACGGAGCTTGCCGTTGCATCTGCGCGACGGACTTTCGGCGCCGATGAGACATCGCGCGCCTCAGGGGTCTTGGATGTCAGCGAGGGCGCGCGCCGCGTCGCGGCCGGTTCACTGATCTTACTTGCGGTTCAGCTCCTCTACATTCATGGCGACATCGCACTACCTGCCACCGTTCGCGAATCGTTCGTGCTGCGCCATGTCGCGAATATCGCCGTGATGGCAATCTGCGTGATCGCGATGTTGCGTCCGCGCCTGATGCGCCATTGGCGCGAAACCGCGCTCGGAGGATGCGCTTTTATCGCGCTTAACGGGGCCTATTCGGGGATTCTGATTCACGCTCCACTGACCCAACTCTTCGCAGTGATCGTGATCGCGATCGGCAGCGCCGCACTGCTGCCATGGAACGGATGGTGGCAGGGTGCGCTCAACGCGGTATGCGCGGGTACCTTCACGATCACGGCCCTGGCGGCGCCGGGCGGTGACGTCGCTTCGCACTTCTGGGCGGTCCTGATCGGCGCGCTCGCGGTCGCGCAGGCAAGCGCCATTTTTGCCGAGCGAGTGCGCCGTGAACGGCGCAACTTCGAACGCGAGTTGCACGAGAACGCGGCGAAGTTCGAGAGTGTATTCCGCCACAGCCTCGATCCAATCTCGATTCAGCGGCTTTCCGATCTCAAGTTTATCGATGTAAACGACGCTTTCTTACGCGCGTCGGGATATGCGCGTTCCGAAATCCTCGGCCACGACCCTTTCGAGGTCCATATGATTGGCTCGCCCGACGAACTCTCCGAGCTCGGCGAGAACCTTGCCGCACACGGCAAGGCGCACAATATCGAGATTAATTTCCGCGGTCGTTCCGGAACGGCTTCGCCGACCCTGGTATCGGCCTCAATCCTGGAAATCGGCGGCGAGAATTGCGTCCTCTCGATCCTGCGCGATATCTCAGCGCTCAAGCGCGCCGAGGCCCAAATCGTCGCCGCCGGCGAAGCCGCGCTGGCGGCGACTCGCGCCAAATCCGAGTTTCTGGCCGGCATGAGCCACGAGATCCGCACGCCGATGAACGCGATGCTGGGGATGGCCGACCTGCTCTGGGACTCGCAACTTTCGCCCGAACAGCGCGAGTTCGTGCGCATTTTCCGTACGACTGGCGACGCGATGCTCAAGCTGATCGACAATATTCTCGATCTTTCCAAGGTCGAAGCCGGACGGCTGACACTTGAATCGGCCGATTTCAACTTGCGCGAGATGGTCGAAAGTACGATCGACGCGCTCGCGATCCGAGCCCGCGAAAAGGGGTTGGCGCTGACCTGTCAGATCGATCCCGACGTTCCCGTCGTCGTCACCGGCGACGCGCTCCGCTTGCGCCAGGTGCTGTTTAATATCATCGGCAACGCGATCAAATTCACGGAGCACGGCTCAGTAGCGCTGGCCGTCAGCACCGAGCCGAACGGCCTCCGCGCCGACGCGATACACTTCACGGTCGCCGACACTGGAATCGGAATTCCTCCCGATCGTGTCGGCGAGATTTTTGAGGAATTCACGCAAGTCGATTCCTCGACGACGCGCAAGTATGGCGGCACTGGCCTGGGTCTCGCCATCGCCAGCCGCCTGGTGCGTCTAATGGGTGGATCGATCGACGTGCAAAGCGAGCTCGGACGCGGTAGCGTTTTCCGTTTCGCCGTGCGGATCGCGGCGGCGGCTCCACAAGTTACATCTTCGCATGATCCCGCGCACGCGCCCGCGGCGGACCCATCCCTGCAATCGCTCAAGATTCTGCTCGCCGAGGACTCCGACGACAACCGCGCTCTGATTCGAGCCTATCTTGCAAAGACCCGCCATGTCGTTGATACCGCGATCGATGGCGCGAGTGCCGTCGAAAAATATCGCGCCGGATACTACGACCTGGTGCTTATGGACGTGCAGATGCCGGTGATGGACGGCCATTCCGCTGCCCGCGCGATTCGAGATTTCGAGCGGAAAACAGGACGTCCGCGCACCCCGATTTACGCGCTGACCGCGTTTGCGTTTCGCGACGATGCCGAGAAAACCCGCGCCGCCGGATGCGACGGGCACCTGACCAAGCCGATAAAAAAGGCCACCCTGCTCGCGCTGCTTGACGAGCAGATGCGTTCGGCGCCTAATCGTCAAATATCAGCCGCGGGCTCCTGAAGCCATGGTCCAGCCAAGCGGAGTTTCTTCCTCGCGTCCCACCGCGCGTGCGTGTTAGGGTTGCGGTTGCGCGACGAGACCGCCGTTTCGCGGTAGCGATCGCTCCCTTCCCCGGAGCTCACGATGCGGCAGTTGAGCGAAGTCGAAATTCTCCGGTTCCTTCTCCAAATCGGCTTGCTCCTCGCAGCCAGCCGAATAATGGCCGACCTGATGAAGCGCATCGGGCAGGCGGCGGTGGTCGGCGAGTTGCTCGCCGGAGTTCTGCTCGGACCGTCGATCCTCGGACAAGCTGCCCCGGCTCTGTACACACTGATCTTTCCGCAAACAGGCGCCGCGATGCACCTGCTCGAAGCGGTCGCGTGGACCGGCGCAGTCGCGCTGCTGCTGTTTATCGGGCTCGAGACTGATTTGCGGCTGCTGAGCGGAATGGGTCGCGCGGTCGTGGCGATTTCTGGCCTGGGGATCGCGCTGCCGCTCGCGAGCGGAGTGACCATCGGCCTGCTGATCCCCGCGCATCACCTCATTGCACCCGAGCAGCGGCTTATCTTCGCGTTGTTTATCGGCGTCGCAATTTCGATTTCGGCGGTGCCGGTGATCGCGAAAATCCTGCTCGACCTCGGCCTTATGCGCCGCGACCTCGGAATGCTGATCCTGGCGTGCGGGATTCTCGACGACACGATCGGATGGATCCTGCTCTCGATTGTGGCTGGACTGGCCCGCCGCGGCATTATCGACATCATGTCGGTGACAAGATTAGTCGCTGAGACGGCGGTATTTCTTGGCTTTTGCTACTTCGCCGGAACCCTGCTCACCGGACGGTTTCTGCGCTGGGTCGATGACCGCACCTACGTCGAACACGCGAAGTTCAGCGCGATAATTGTGATCGGACTGGCCTGCGCGGTGATCGCGCAGGCGATCGGACTGCATGCCGTGTTCGGCGCGTTTATCGCCGGCCTGATGATCACCCAGTCAGCGCGCGTCCGGCCCGCTGACGTCAGTGAAATCGAACGGCTCGCGACCGGCTTTCTCGCACCGATCTTTTTCGCATACTCCGGCCTGCTCGCGAACCTTTCGGCACTGCGCGCTCCGGGAATCGCACTCCTTATTCTCGCAGTAGGATGCGCGACGAAGCTCGTCGGATGCAGTCTGGGCGGAATCATAGGCGATCTCAAATGGCGCGAGTCGCTGGCGGTCGCGATCGGAATGAACGCGCGCGGCGGAATGGGAATTATCGTCGCGCTGGTCGGCCTGACGCTTGGCGTGCTGACGCCCTCGATGTACACGGTGCTGCTGCTCTTCGCGTTCGTCACCTCACTGATGACGCCGCCGTTGCTCAGTTGGGCAATCGGCGCAACTACGCAGCGTGCTAGCGAGGCCGATCGAATCGAGCGCGAGAAGCTGCTCGCACGGCTACCGTTCTCGCACGAGGGCGCCAAGTTGCTCGTGCTGAGCGGCGGCGGTCCCCACGCCGATCTCGCGGCGCATCTGGCGGCCGCGCTCGCCAACCACAAAGACTCGAGCATCACCGTCTTTCGCGCCGCCGCCAACGGCACGACCGCGAGGCCAGCCTGGTTTGACGACCAGTTCGTGCGCATCAAAGCGATCGCCGAGCAGGCCGGCGCTAAAAATATCCATCAGCGCACCGGCAGCGGCGACACTATCGCCGAGGCGATCGTCGCCGAAGCCGCGCGCGGCTACGACGTGGTCTTCGCCGGCGCGTCGCATCTCAGCGGATACGACAACCTGGGCGGCGACGTGCTGCGCAGCCTCGTCGCCACCGCGCGCGCTCCCGTCGTGATCGTGCGCGGAGGTGATACCGCCGTCCCTTTTTCGCGCGTGCTCACGCCCACTTCGGGCGCGGCCTTCGCGCGGCTAGGCGCAACCGTGGCGATGCAATATGCGCGCGCGTTCGGATCGCAGGTAACCGCGCTCTATGTCCGCGAGGCTTCGCTGGTTGCGTTGCCGATTCTGGGCGCCGGCGACGCGCCACGTGCCGCGGAGGGACGCCAATTTGTCGATGAAATCAGCAAGCTAGGCCAAGAACTCGGCGTCAACGTCGAAGCACGCGTCAGCACCGGCCGCAAGGCCGAGAACGTGATCCTATCCACCGTAGCAAAGGACAACGTCGGCCTGCTCGTGATGGGCGTGCTGTTCCGTTCTTCGGACGAGCGCCTGTTCTTCGGCCGCAAGGTAAGCGAAATTATCCGCAAGGCTCGATGTGCAGTCGCGGTCGTCGTACCGCCGCAATCAAAAGCTGGCTCATAGGCTGCGGCTTTACCGTGCAGTACGCGCGATGCTACTGAATCGGCCGGAGGCATCCGAATGGACCCGCATCAGGAGATTTGCCGCGCGATCGACGCGTACCGCGAAACCGCAGTCACGACGAGCCACGCGATACACGAGCATCCCGAGCTGAAATTCAAGGAAGTTTTCGCCGCCGAGCAACTTTGCGCTGCGGCGAGTGCTCTCGGAATTCACGTGGAGCGCGCCGTAGCAGGACTCGAGACCGCCTTTCGCGCCGATTTTGGCGCGGGCGGACCAACCATCGCAATTCTCGCTGAATACGATGCGCTGCCAAACGGTCATTCGTGCGGGCATAACTTGATAGCAGGCGCCGCGCTCGCCGCCGTCGCCGGACTGCATGCGATCGCGCCGCAACTCAAAGGCAAGATCGTTTTCATGGGAACGCCCGCCGAAGAAGGCGGCGGCGGAAAGATAATCCTGATGAATCGCGGCGCGCTCAAAGACGTGGACGCCGCGATGATGGCGCACCCAATGGACGGCGAATGGTCCACAATGCCCGCACTGGCGACCTACGGCGTGCGGCTGAAATTCCACGGCAAGGCCGCTCATGCCGCGATCGCTCCGTGGGACGGTTCGAGCGCGCTGGCCGCGATGCTCCAGACGTTTTACGCTGTCGATCAAGCGCGTTTACACCTTCGCGACGGTTCCCGCGTCCACGGCATCATCACCAACGGCGGCCAAGCGACCAATATCATTCCTGAACTTACCGAGTGCCATTTCGTGACCCGCGCGCTCACCAGCAAATACGCCAAGGAGATTGCTGAGCGGGTGACGCAGTGCGCACGCGGCGCCGCGATGGCCGCGGGAACGCGAGTCGAGGAGACTATCACTTCCGGATATAAAAACATGGTCACCAATCTCACCCTCGCCCATCGATACGCCGAACATTCGAGGGCGCTAGGCGCGCCGTCGCCAGATCCGCCGCCGGGGCTGCCTACAGGGAGCACAGACATGGGCGACGTAAGTCATCGCATGATCGCGATTCATCCAGTCTTCGCGATCTCGAATCCCGGCGAGGGCACCTGCCACGAGGACGTTTTCGTGCGTCACGCGGATTCCCCGCGCGGTTACGACGCAATGATCCGGGTGGCAAAAGCGCTCGCGATGACGGCGTACGATCTGATCGCCGAACCGGAGCTGTTAGCGGCGGCCAAGGCGGAATTCGCCGCCGGGCGAGGGACTTGAGGCAATCGACGAACCCCGCGGCTCGCGGGCTGCCTGCGCCCTATGGAATCAACTTCTTCACGCAGCCCGCCCCGTACTGTGCTGGCATCGTGAATTTTCCGTCGGCACCGCACGGAAAATCCATTGTCGCCGTCACCGCGTCAAGGTTCAGTTCGCCATAAAGATGCGGGAATAGCCTCTCGCGCGCATCGTCCGACAGCATACCTGCGGGAGGCACCGCGGCTTCGTAACGGAAAGGGGCGGTCAGACGATTTTCGTCGATGCAGAGCAGAAGAAGATCGCGATGTCCGAGAAAAAACCTATTCGCAGTCGTGAGCAACTGAGTGAGAGTCGAACAATGGATAAAGCCTTCCGCTTCAAATCCTTGGGGGCTATAGGCGCGCCGCAACTGCGCACGCTCCCATTCTTCGCGCCTGGCGATATGGAAAATCATGCGAGGCTAATGACAGGCACATCCGCCACCGCAGCATCCTCCGCCGCCTGTGAAGCGGTCGGCGCCGCTCGATGCAATAGCCTCCGCGCCAGCAGCCGCGGCGTCGCCGCTTGATCCCCGCGCGGCAAAAGTTGACATCTCGCGCACGATTCGGGCGCCGCCGCATCGCGGACACTTTGCGCCGTCGTCGCCGCGTCCGGGCCGCGCGAAGGTCTCGAAGGATCGTTCGCAATCGGCGCAGCGATATTCGTAGATTGGCACGCTTGTTACTCCTCAATCGGCTGCGCGTACTCGACCAGCACGCCGCGGGTGGCCTTGGGATGCAGGAAGCAGATTAATCCGGCAAGCCCGTCGCGCGGATGCTGATCGATGAGCTGGATGCCCATCGCTTTGGCGGCTTCCAGTTCGCGCGCGACGTCGTCGGTTTCGAAGCAGATATGATGCAAGCCGCCGCCGCGACGGGCGAGAAACTTCGCCACGCCGCCGTCCGGGTTGATTGGCTCCAGCAACTCGATCTCGCTTTCACCGACTTTCAGCAGCGCCGCGCGCACGCCCTGTTCTGCGATCATCGCGCTCTTCGTGAACGCGAGACCGAGCGTGTGCTGCCAGAAGCGCAGCCCCGCTTCGAGATCGGACACGACCACGCCCACGTGATGAATCCGCTTCAACATCGCGTCGCCCGTTTCTTTCCTACTTCTGCAGGCAGATCTTCTTTTGCAGCGCGTCCCATTGCTTGAGCATCTCGGGCGACCCGAGCGTCGGATGCTCGGCACGCGTCGAAGCGAGCTTGTTGCAGGCGCCTGCGATGTTCCCCTGTTTCGCGTAAATCGACGCGACCTGATACTTGGCCTCGTACCACAACGGATCGGACTCCGCGGCAGTGTTCTCGACGTTGGTCCATAACGACACCGCGTCCTTGAGATCGCCCTTGGCCTGCGCGATTCGCGCGAGTCCGGCGTTGGCGTCGGGGGAAGCCGCGTCCGCCTTTACCACCTGGTCGAAGATGGTTTTGGCTTTCTCGACGTTATTCTGCGCTATATAGGCTTGGCCGAGAATCGAGAGCGTACCAGTCAGGTTCTTCGCCGGAGTCTTTCCCGCAAGGACCTGACTTTCGAAGTAGTCGTACGCGGTCTGCGTAAGCTTGGCATTGGCAACATATGCCTTTTGATTACCTGAGGCCTGCGCGTCCTGCGCAGCGTGCCAGAAGTCCAGTCCGAGTTCCTTGATAAAGTCGGTGTTGGCGTTGGGGGTCTTCTTGTATTCCGCAACTACCGCTTGCACGTCGCGCTGCACATCGTCGAAGCGGCCGAGCTGATCGAGCGCCGTGATGCGCCATTCCTGCACGTCGCTGAATTTGTCGCTCATTGAGGGATATTGCGATTCGAATCCGGTCAAAAGGTCGGCGATCTCGGTGGGATTCGAACCCTTCTGGCCTTGGAGCAATCCCGCAAGCATGTAAATCGCGCGGCCCTTGGTGTCGTGGATGAACTTCTTTTGCGCGGCGCTGCCGGCGGTGCGTTCAGCCTCGGGCTCCATCTTGATTGTGTCGCGCAAATCCTTGATGGTCTGCGCGCGCAACTGATCCATGTTCACCGCGGGCGCATTCTTGCTGTTGCCCGCGGCCGCCAGCGCCTGGTAGTCGCATTCAGCCGAATTATACTTGGCGGTGAAACTGTACTCGTTGTTCCCGGTCACCTGCTGGTAAAGTTTGGCCGCTCCGAGATAATCCTTCTGGCGTTGCAGGCGCTCAGCCAGTCTAAAACGCATCTCGGCCGCGTAAGGCCCATTGGCAAACTTCGATAGGTAATCGGTCGCCGCCTTAACCCACTGGTCTTCGAGTTGGGTGTTTTTCATCCCGGTCGATTCCCACTGGCCGCGCGGCAGCTTGTATTTCATATAGGCGGCCCACTGCGCGTCCGCGCCGCCACCGCGTTCGACGTCGTTGAGCAACTGCTCGACCTGGTCGTAACGTTTTTCGTTGTAATAAATATCCGCCGCGTAGCGAAATCCCTTGGCGTACTTGGTGCTGCCGCGGGCCGCGTCGACGTAATACTTCGCAGCGCCAGACTGATCCTTACGCGCGAGAAGAACGTTGGCGCAGACCCATTTTTCAAACGGATCCGCCGACTCTCCGAACTCTTTGGGAACGTTCTGCGAATACTTTGCGACTGCCGCGATCGCAATCGCCCACTTTTGCTTGTCGCCTTCCGAGTCCTTGAGCTTGTCGACGATTTGCTTGTGATAGGCGGCCTTCTTGGCGGGATCGCGGGACGCGTTCTCGGCGGTGAACAGCGCTTGTAGCTGTAGCATCTCGCCACCGCCGGTCGCGCCGGTGCCGCCGCCGAGGTACTTGGTCGCCTTGCCAGCTTCGCCCATCTGCATGTAGGTCGTGCCGAGACCGGTCTTCGCGGCATTGTATTGGGCCGTGCCCGTGCCGGCTTGAAGGATCGTGTTGAAATCCTCGATCGCCTTGTCGTACTCGGACTTGTCGAATTTGCCCAGTTCGCGTTCAGCGTAGGCGCGGCCGAGCAGGTTTTCGCGCACCAGATTAGGCTCGAAAATCACGAGCGTACTCTCGGTGAACCCGTCGATCGCTTCGTTGAGCAACTTCTTGGACCTCGTGGCGTCGCCGGAATAAACCGTCGTCGCGCCCTGGAATCGCAGCCACGAGAGGGGATAGAGCGCCTGCAAGGAAAGCTTCTCGGGCTCGGTGTAATCGCACTGACCGCCGTTATCGATCTGCGTGATACAGTCGTCCTTCTTCTTCTTCCACGTCGAGTACATCGAGCTCAGCGCGTCATCGAGCTGATCGTACGTCGGCCCGAGCGCTGAGCGATCGACCTTGCCGCTCGATGAGACCTTGGCGAACTGCGCCTCGAGGCGATCGAGTTCGCTTATCACCTCGCCCGCGGTGGTGGGATCGTTGCGCGCCGCAGAGAGTTTGCCCTGGATTCCGTTGAGCTCAGATTGAACCTGGCTCAGTCCCTGCGCGCGCGCGGCGCCAGCGGACAACACCAGAGCCGCGATGGCAGCGATTGTCAGCGGCGCGCGGCGGAAGATCGAGAGTAACTTCATTGTTTTTAGCCCCAATTTATCGACCCGAGTCGTATCGCCCCAAAAAGGCTCGCCCTAAATAAGGATAATCTCCATACATCGTCAAGCGAATTGCCATCTTTGCGTAACCGAGTTCAAGCAGGCAAGCGAATTGATCACCGCCTCGCGGGGACCGGGAAATCGCGGTTGCGATTCGTTTGGATCAAGCAGCACCGCATAAAACCCAAGCTCGCGCGCCGGCTCGAAATCGTGATGCACCGAGTCGCCGACGTGCATCGCGTCACCCGCAGCGATCCGATGACGGTCGAGCGCAGCCGCGAAAATCTCGCGCCGCGGCTTCGCATGGCCCACCTCCGTCGAGATCGTGATCGAATCAAAGTACGCACCGAGCCCGAGGCCGTCGAGAATCCGGTAGAGCCGGTAATCGAAGTTTGAAATTATTCCGAGTTGAAAGCCGTGCCGCTTGAGATCGGATAGCGTCGCGATCGCGCCCGTTTCGACCCGCCAATGATCAGGGCTGGCGAAGTACGCGAACAGCGCTTCGAAGTATCCCTCGAAGTTGGGAAACTCGCCGAGACCGGCGAAGGTCTCGCGCACCAAGTCGCGCCACCAGTCCCGCTCGAGTGCGCGCAATTCGGCCGCGCTACGCCCGCTGCCAAACGCGATAACCGGCGCGGCGCCAAACGCGCGCCGGAACCCAGCCATCACCGCCGCCTCGGGCACATCGATCCCGTACTCGCGTGCGATTCGCACATAGGTGTGGGCGACCGGCTCGCGCGCCTCGAAGAGCGTGCCGGCGGCGTCGAAAAATACTGCCTTGAGCATAAATCGTGGCGGCGCCCGCGCCTATTGATCCTGCTCGGCGCTCCAGAGTTGGATCAGCACTCCGAACGCGTCACGTGGGGATACGTAAGCTTCCTTCTCGCCGCGCCAGTTCGTCGATTCATCGACGATCCGCACACCGCCCGCCTTGAGCTTTGCGACGGTGCCGTCAAAGTCGGCCAGGACCAGGGTTATGTGATGCATTCCCTCGCCGTAGCGATTTATGAATTTCGCGACGAAGTCGTTGTTCGTGCCGCCCGCCGGGCTCTGGATAAATTCGATCTTGAAACCCGCGATCTGCATGTGACCGAGCGCGAAGGTTCCATTGTCCACCAGATGCGGTTCATGCTCGATCGATGTGGGCGTGAAGTAGTTCGTGAAAAAGCTGTACGCCTGATTGATGTCGCGCACCGCCAGCGACACGTGGTCGAACCTGGCTCGTCCGTCGCGCGGCGGATTTTGTTTGTGCACGGCGTCGAAGTCGGGAACCTGCCAGAACTGTATCAGCGCGCCGAACGCCGAACGCGGCGAGATGAACGCGGTCGCCGACCCCGACGGATATTTCTGCTCATCGACGACACGCACCCCACCCGCGCGCAACTTCTCAACGATCGGATCGAGATGGTTCACCTCGATCGACAGGTGATGCATCCCCTCGCCGTGCTTTTCGATAAATTTGGTGACAAATCCGGGCTTTTCCGGCAGGTCCTCGATCAACTCGACGACGAAGCCGCCAAGATGAAAATCCTGCCAGTAGAACGCGCCGCTCACCTGATCGTCGCGGGTCTTGGGACTCCGCTGGATTGCGGGAAAATATCGCGTGAAGAACTCTGCCGCGCGGTCGATCGATTTGACCGCGATCGACACATGGTCGAAACGCATCCGTACCTCTGCTGACGATGGCATCGTGAACCGGTCTCCTTTCCGGGCGCTAGAGTCCGCTCACAGCGATCCGGTACTCCGCGCCTGCCCCTGCGATGCGCTCGGTAAAGCGGCACGTGGGACAGCGATTATGATTCCAAGGATTTCACGGCGCGAATACGCCGGAAACAGCCATGGTTCGATCTTCTAGACAATCACGTTTCGCGCCGCTCGTCGAGTTCTTCGCGCGGGATTGACGTCTATCTCGCGTCATCGGGGCCGAAGATTCGGCGGCCGCGGATTTTCGGCCGATAGCGCCCAAGCAGCCTGAACGCGCTCCGCCACACTATCGGCCATCCGTTGTGAATCTTGCTCGCGTAGATCCCGAGCGATTGTCCGGCGCGCGACAGCCGCGGCACGTCAAAGAAATTCGAGCCGGGCGCTTAATCCCGGCTCGCCGCCGGTCACGACAATATAGCCGCCGCCCTTGAACGGACCGGCATTGAAAATCCGCGTCTGGCCAATCGCATCCTCGCCTGCGGATTCATGGATATGACCCGAGATGCAGATGTCGGGTTTGAATTCCTCGATAAACCGGCGCGCCGCCGCGCTGCCGACCGACTTGCCCGAAAGGATACGGTCGCATTTCGTGTTGATCGGCGGCGGATGGCAAATCATCAGCGCGGGGCGCTTCCCGCCAGTCTGTTCGTAGCCGGCGCATAGAGCGGCGTAGATTTCATCTTCTGTTAGTTCGGTCGGAGTCTTGAACGGAGTGATATTCGAGCCGCCGCACCCGAAGACTCCGATTCCGTCGATGACGCGCCCCTTGCCATGCAGCGCGATTCCCTCGGCTTCAAGGAACGGGATCGTCTCGCGGCGATCGAGATTACCCGGTAGTGCGAGGATATTGGGACAGGCGCGCCGGACGTCGTCGAGGACGATGCGCATCTGGTCCGGCCCGCCGAAGTTGGTCAGATCTCCGGAAAGGATCACGAGGTCGCAATCGCGCATGACGTCACCCATGCGCTCGAGATTTCGCGTCGCCATATGCACGT
>JAJZAG010000309.1 GCA_021799555.1 Deltaproteobacteria bacterium
TGTCCGCCGGGCGGCAGGTAGGCGCGCCGCGCGAGTTCGGCCAATGTCATCACGGCGGTGCCGCTCGATTTGCGGAAAATCGCGCCGCCGCGGAGTTCGAGATCGGCGCCGGGAATTTCCGCCGCGCGCGACGCGACCCGCAGAATCTTTTCGCGCAGCAGTCCCGCCGCCTTCATCGTCGCGCCTCCGCCGACCACCGCGCTGCGGCTGCCACCGGTGCCCCATCCGTACGCGACCCGCGCGGTGTCGCCGAACTCGACGCGGACATCTTCGAGCGCGACCCCAAGTTCATCGGCCGCGATCTGCGCAAAAGTCGTCTGATGGCTCTGGCCGTGCGAATGCGTACCGACCGAGACCGTAACCTTGCCCGAGTGATCGACGCGCACGGTCGCGGTTTCGTAGCCGCCCATCCGCATTCCGAGCATCATCCAGCCCGCCGTGCTGGGCGCGGTCGTCTCGATATACGAGGCAATTCCCACGCCGATAAATCTGCCCTGCGCGCGCAGCGCCGCCTGGCGCGCGCGAAAATCCTGGTAGCCGAGCATCGCGAGCGCCATGCTCAGCGATTCGCGATGGCTTCCGCTTTCGATTTTGAAGCCGACGACGTTGGTGTAGGGATGCTCCTCGCGGCGAATCATATTGCGCATCCGCAACTCGGCGGGATCGATCGCGAGCTTGCGCGCCGCGATATCCATCATCCTCTCCATCACGAACACCGCGATCGGCATCCCGACGCCGCGGTAAGTTCCGACCGTCGCCTTGTTGGTCGCGATTGATACCGCCTCGAACGCGTAAGCCGGAATCCGGTACGGCCCCGGCATCGCGGTCGCGGCGACGCACGCCTCAAGTCCGGAGCACCATGGATATTCCGTGTACGCGCCGATATCGCTCAGGCAGCGCGCGCGCAGACCGAGGATGGTCCCCGCGCGGTCGAGCGCGAGGCTGGCGGTCACGATCTGATGCTTGGCGTGCAGCGCCGCGATCAGGTTCTCGCGCCGGTCTTCGATCCACTTGACCGCCCGGCCCGTAATCCGCGCCGCGAGCGCGGTCACGACTTCTTCGGGAAAGACATGCGCCTTTAGTCCGAAGCCGCCGCCGACGTCGGGCGCGATAACCCGCACCCGATTTTCCGCGATGCGGAGAATCGCCGCCAGATGGGTTCGCAGCAGATGCGGGATCTGCGTCGAAGACCACATCGTCAGATCGCCCCGCGCCGCGTCATAGCAGGCGACACACCCGCGCGCCTCGAGCGGCAGTGCGCAATGCCGCCCGGTCGCGAAGCGCTCGGAAATCACAACGGCGGCGGACTCGAACGCGGAGCCGACCGGTCCATACTCGGCGGCCGCGCGCTGCATGATATTGTCGCTCCATTCCTCATGCACGCGCGCTGCGACCGCCTCAAGCGCGCGCTCCATGTCCACGACCGGTTCGAGCGGATCGTATTCGGCCTCGACGAGTTCGGCGGCGTCTTCGGCGACGTAACGATCTTCGGCGACGATCGCCGCGACCGCCTCGCCGACGAAGCGGACTTTATTGCGCGCTAGAACCGGCTGCTCGACGGGTCTGTGCGGCGGCGAAGGCATCGTGGAGTCCCATTCGAGCCGCAGCGTGCGCGACGCTTCGGGAAGATCGTCCGCGGTCAAAACCGCGAGCACGCCGGGAAACTGCCGCGCCGCCGCCGTCTCGATCTTCAGGATCCGGGCGTGCGCGTAAGGGCTGCGCACGAACGCGATCGCCGCGAGCCCCGGCAGCCGGACGTCGTCAACATAGCGCGTCTGCCCGAGCAACACGCGCGTGTCCTCGACGCGCCGCACCGGCGCCCCGACGAGCCGCGCGCCGCGCCTCGAGCTCATCGCGCCACCCGTCGCGCGGCGGCGCGCACGATCGCCGTCACGATATTGGCGTAGCCGGTGCATCGGCACAGGTTCCCGGAAATCGCCTCGCGCACGCGCTCTTCGTCAAGCTCGGGTTCGCGTTCGAGCAGCTCGGCCGCCGTCATGATAAAGCCCGAGGTGCAAAACCCGCACTGCAGCGCGTGTGCTTCGCGAAACTCTTCCTGCAGCGGGCCAAGCTCGCCGCGGCGGGCGACGCCTTCAAGCGTCGTCAGCGCGCACCCTTCCGCCTGCACGGCGAGCATCAGGCACGAGCGCACGCTCTCGCCGTCGAGCAAAACAGTGCACGCGCCGCACACGCCGTGCTCGCATCCGAGATGCGTTGCGGTAAGGCCAAGGTCTTCGCGGATAAAATCGGCGAGCAGCTTGCGCACCGGAACCTCGCGCTCGACCGCCGCGCCGTTGACGACAAGCCGAATCGCGCGCCGGGCGGCGCAGGACTGCGCGAATCGGTCTTCAGGCATCGTTCGCATCCCTCGCAGGAGCATCCGGAGGAGCGTCGCCGAAGCATTGCCGAATCGCGCGCGCCGTCATCACGCGGACGAGGCGTAGGCGGAAATCCGCGCTGGCGTGAATATCCGCCGCGGGGTCGGCCGCCCGCGCGGCTGCTTCCGGCGCTTGCGCGATAAGGGAATCGGGGCCTTCCGCGCCGTCAAGGTCGATCGCGATCGGGGCGGATCCGGCGCCGCCGATTGCGATTCGCGCGCCGATGCATCGCCGGCGCGCGTCGAAGCTCACCGCGCATGCGGCGGCGACGATCGCGAAGTCGCCGCGCCGCCGGCACATCTCGGCAAAGCCGAACCGCACGCCTCCGGGCGGAATCGGGAAGCGAATTTCGGTGATGATTTCGCCCGCCCCGAGCGCCGAGGTCATCGGCCCCAGCAGGAAGTCGCGCGCCGCGATCGTCCGCTCCCCGCTCCTCGAGCGCGTGATAATTTTCGCATCGAGCAGGACCGAAACGAGCGGCAATTCGGCGGCAGGATCGGCATGCGCGAGCGAACCGCCGATCGTGCCGCGATTCCGGATCGCCATATGCCCGATCTCGCCGGCCGCGCGCGAGAGGATCGGAAGCGCCGAGCGAATTTCCGGCTAGACTTCGAGCGCGCGATGCCGCGTCATCGCGCCGATCCGTATCTCGCCGCCCGCGCGCGCGATAAATGCGAGTTCCGCAATCCGGTTGATATCGATCAGCGCCGCCGGCGCCGCGACGCGCAGATTCAGCATCGGCATCAGGCTCTGTCCGCCAGCGAGGATTTTCGCGGTATCGTCCGATTCCGCAAGCATCGCGATTGCGCCGTCAAGGGTTTCGGGGCGCGCGTATGCGAAGCGGGGCGGTTTCATCGGTATAGGCGCGGACGACGCGGCGCGCCGCCCGCACCTCTTTCGGTAGTTCATTACCGACACAGTGTCAATAAGAGACGTGTGCGCGGCGCCGACGGTTTCCGGCGCCCGGCGCTTGCGCCGCTTGGCGAACCGGGCCGGATCAAGCTAGATTTCCGCGCGTATCCACTAGATCCGCCGCTGGAGGTCGCACGCGATGAATTCCTGGAATATCGGAGACGTAAAAATCAGCCGCATTATCGAGAGCGAGTCGCCGTGGCCGGGCACCTTCATTCTGCCCAACGCCACGCCCGAAAATATGCTCAAGTACGCCGATTGGCTGCAGCCGCATTTCATGGACGCCAAAGGCAAGCTCATCATGAGCATCCACGCCCTCGTGATCGAATCCAAGGGCAAGCGGATCGTCGTCGATACCTGCATCGGCAACGACAAGGTCCGCTCCAACCCGGTATGGAGCAAGCTCAAGCTGCCGTTTTTGGACAATCTCAAGCAGGTCGGATGCACCCGCGACAACGTGGACCACGTGGTCTGCACGCATCTGCACGTCGATCACGTCGGATGGAACACCACGCTCGAAAACGATAAATGGGTGCCGACCTTCAAAAACGCGAAATACATTATCGGCGGCACCGAATGGGATTTCTGGTCGCACTTCGACGGCGCCGATATGCGCGACCCGGTCGAGGATTCCGTGCGTCCGGTCGTTGATTCCGGCCACGCGCAGCTCGTCGATTCGACCCACAAGATCACCGACGAGGTATGGCTCGAGCCGACGCCCGGGCATACCCCCGGCCATCACAGCGTGCGGATTTCCTCGCGCGGGCACGACGCCGTAATCACCGGCGACCTGATGCATCATCCGATTCAGTGCCAGTTCCCCGAATGGGACGACTCGTTCGATTCCGACGGCGCGATGGCGAAGAAGACGCGCCGCGCGTTCTGCGAGCGCTACGCCGATACGGGAGTGCTCGTCTTCGGCACGCATTTCGGCACGCCCTCGGCGGGTAAGATCACGAAGCACGGCGACTCGTTCAGATTTTCAGCGTGAGCGCTTACGAGTCGATTTGAAATCCGGGATCCCCCGCGCGCGCCGCCGTTCAGCTTGGAATCGACGTAATCGGCACGCTGGGCCTTATTGCCGAAGCGAAGCGGTTGGGGCGAATC
>JAJZAG010000310.1 GCA_021799555.1 Deltaproteobacteria bacterium
TTAAAGAATGTATCGATTGGGAAGAGAATTCGGAGGGGATGCAGCAATTTCGCGCCGGCCTATTTACGCGAATCGTGCCGGCGATCAAGGACATTGGGCTGTGGGGTCCGAAAGTGCGCAAAGCCTATACGGACATGAACGTGCTGGTGTTCGCCGAGATTGATTCGGAGGCGCTGAGCGCTGAGGACGAGCGGGTCGCGCTCGAGTTTGACAAACGCCGTCCGGGCGCCTGAGCGCCCGCGCCGGATCGAGTGTGGGCTTGCGTCGCCCGGAATCGGGTGGAAAAGCGTGTGTCAGTTGTTCGGTGAGATGGCGGGGGTCTGCGCGGCGGGCGCGACATAGCTTTGCACCCAGAGCAGGCGGCTGCCGTTTGCGTGGACCGAGGTTCCGAGCGCCTGGCAGGATTGCGTGTCGCCGGTTTTGCAGGCGCCTTGCGCCTGCGCGATCTGATCGTCGGCGCGCCAGAATCCCGGGTCCGGCCAGGGCGCTTTCATATCGGCGCAGGCTTGCGGATTGCCTGACGCGCACAGCGGCTTAAGCTGCGAATAGATGACCGCGAGCGACTGGCAGACATGGCGATCGCCGCTGTTGCATTTTTCGGTTGCAAGCGACTGGCAAGCCGGCATGTCGCCGGCCTGGCATCGGATGATGAACTTCGAATCGGCGGGTTTGACGCAGTTAATCTTGCCCGCGTTGCATTGCTGTATTGCGAGCGCTTGTTGGGCTGCCTGCGGCGAACTGCGCCAGCATCCGGCAAGCGAAGAGATCATCGCGAGTGCTGTTACGAGTGCGATAAGCAAGGGAAGTGAGCGCCGCGGTTCCGGATACTTCGCCATATAGATGTGATCGCTTGCCGACCATCGAATTTCAAGGTCACCGCGCGGCGATCGAGCGATATTCGCGTCCAGCGTCCGCTTGCGGGGAGCGGTGGATTACGGGAAATTGACGGACGGTGCGGCGCGCAAGCCGCAACTCATCGATTCAGGATTACGACAAAATGCATTTGACTGCGCGAAGTTGCCGGATGACCTCGATTGCCGCGATCGCGGTAATGATCGCGGCGGCGCCGGCTTTCTCCCAAACTCCTGTGCCGGCTTCGGATCTAAGGCTGCCGCCGCCGGGCTCTATCAAAGTGCCGGCACATCCGATTCCGCCGGGGATGGAGCAGAAACCCGACAACACACCGGAGCCTCCGGTAGCCGAGTTTCCACTGACGCTCGCGCAACTTCAATTTGCGGACCAGTACATCAGGGCGGTGAACGACTCGGACTCGGCCGCGATGCGCAAGCTAATCGCGCCCAAGTCGCTTGCGTGCTTTAACAAAGACAACGAGGTCTTTCTCGACGAATGGATTGGGCGCCAGTTGCGCGACCAGATCGCTAAGCCCTATAAGCTTTCAGTCGAACAGATTGATCCCGCCGAATTCATCAAGACCAAGCTCTTCACGCTCCCGCTTGCGCCCACCCATCAGTTGGATATCGCGACCAAGGTGAATGGACGCGCGGTCACGATCGGCAGGCCAATCGTCTATCAGGAAGGGAGGTGGTACGAGATTGCTCCGTGTCCGACCGACCTCGGACTTCGGCATACCCGGCGCCGCATAATGGCCCTGAATGAACAGCGGCAACATGCGATCGATCTTTACAATTCGCTCCCGGAGGCGTTCAGGAAAAACCTTTATCAGCTTCTGCTCCAGGACCGCGGCGAAGAAGCGTGCCGGCAGACCAGTGAGCGGTTGAAGGTCGATCTGAAGACGGGATGCCGGGTTGCTGACGTGTTGTGGAAGGCGATGAATGAAGCGGCCGAGAAGGCGGAGTCCACGGCGACGCCGAAAGGAGCCGCGGCCAAGTGAGACTGGGGCTGCATCTGCCGCAAATCGGCGCCGCGCGCGATAATCTCGGGTCAGATATCGCGAGAATAGCGGCGCGCGCCGAGAGCGCTGGCTACGCGTCGATATGGGTCAGCGATCATCTGCTTACCCCGGCCGCCGGCGCAGCGATCAACTCGGTCGAGATATTGGAACCGGTCGTGACGCTGGCCTTCGCCGCCGCGAGCACGAAAACGATTCGGCTCGGAACCAGCGTGATCGTCGTTCCATATCGCGGCGCGATCCACCTTGCCAAGGAGCTGGCAACGCTCGACCTGCTTGCGCACGGGCGCGTAATCGCTGGTGTCGCCAGCGGATGGCTCGAACCGGAATTCCGCGCGTTGGGCGCACCCTTCGAGCGGCGCGGCGCATACACGGACGAAGCGATTGGCCTGATGCGCGCGTGTTGGGCCAGCGATACGCCGGAATTCGCGGGCGAGTTCTTCAAGCTTTCAGGCATGCGTTTCGGTCCGCGCCCGTCGGCCGGAACAATTCCGCTCTGGATTGGCGGAATCAGCCGCCGTGCGATTCGCCGCGCCGTCGAGTTGGGAGATGGTTGGCACGGTACGCGGATGAAGCCCGAGCAGGTCGCCGAGCGGCTTGGATGGCTGCGCGCGGAAGCTGCACGAAGAAAGCGCGACCTGACCGGCTTCGCGTTGTCGCATCGCGTCTATATCGGTTTCGCGGACAAGTGGAGGGAGACGGGAGGCTACGTCGAAGGAATTCTTGCGCCGCCTGGCGAGTTGGCGGAATATCTCGCGCGGTTCGCTGAACTCGGTATCGAGGAGCTGCTGATTACTCCGCTGGTTGAGGCGAAGGGGCTGGATGCGTTCCTCGATCGTTTCGACAGCGAGGTCCGTCCAAAGTTACGCTGAGGAGGGCCGAGCGGGGTGCATCGATGCCGGCGCGGGCAAATCGCGTTTTTTGCAGGCATAACTTGTCTCTGCCTGTTTAAGCGTCTAAGCTGCATTCTGTTGCGTGCGGGAACTGGGGGGACGCGCGCGGCGGAATTGATGCAGCGGTTAATGCGGCGAGGATGAATCATCGAACGAATCTCACGCACAGTGCGGTCGTGGTGGCGGCTGAGGGCCAGATTTCGTGTGACCTCGATGGACAGGCCGCTATTCTTAATCTCAATAGTGGAACTTATTACGGCCTCGACGAAGTCGGCGCGACCGTGTGGAGAATGCTCAAGAATCCGCGCCGCGTGGGCGAGATCTGCGACGCGCTCATCGAGTCATACGAAGTCGATGCGGCGCGATGCGCGCGCGATCTGATTGGACTGCTCGGGGAGCTCGAAGACCAAGGGCTTATTAAGGTAATCGATGCGGCGGCTGGGTAAATTTGCGGCGTTGGTGCGATCCGAACGCATGCTGCTCGTTCGCGGATGGATCGAAGTCCTGGTAATGCGCGTAGCGACGTGGACGCTGCCGTATCGCAAGGTTGAAGAGATGGTTGAACGGCGCGCGACGCGACCTGCCCGCGATATTGACGATAAGCCCGATCGCGATCGGATCGCGTGGGCGATCGCGGTCTCGAGCGGCTACATTCCTGGCGGGACCAATTGCCTGGTGCGCGCGCTCGCGACCGAAGTGATGCTCGGCAGGTTCGGCTACGACAGCGAGCTGCGATTCGGCGTGGCGCGCGCCGCTGATGGACGGCTTCGCGCGCACGCGTGGCTCGAAAGTGCGGGACGCCCGATAATCGGAGACTTCGAGCTGGACAGATATGTCACGCTGAGCGCGCCGCAGGTTGACAAGCTCTGAACGCGTAAGCCGGGAAAATGAGGATCGACCAGGATGACAATCCGTGTGAGCGACGATGTCTTGTGGCGCAAGGTTGGCGACGAAGTATTGATGAGCAACACGGCCACCGAGTTGATCTTCGGCCTCGACGGCGCCGGAGCGCGGATGTGGCAAGTGCTGGCTGAAACAGGCTCGATAGATGAGACCGCTGCCGCGCTTGCCGAAGAGTTTGACGCCAGTGTCGAATCGATCCGCGCCGACCTGCATCGGCTCATCGAGGAACTTCGGGAACGCGGACTCGTGGTGATGGAGCAATCTTCGGAAAGGGTTGCCGCGCCAAAAGCCTCTCCGCCGCAAAAGCACTCGGTGCCGCGCAAGCGCAAGGCGGCCCGCGCCCGATGACGCCGTGTCAGGCAATCCTGGAGTGATGCGGCGCGCGATCCACGCATGAGCGGAATTGCAGGCATCTTCAATCTCGACGGCGCACCCGCCGATACGGCAGTGCTGGGGCGGATGCTCGCCGCGGTCGCGTATCGCGGCCCCGACGGTTTTGGGCGGTTCGTCGCCGGGCCGGTCGCGATGGGCCATGCGATGCTGCATTCCACGCCGGAGTCGCTGCGCGAAACTCAGCCGATCGCCGATGCGAGCGGGCAGATTGTGCTATCGATGGACGGACGGGTGGATAATAGAGCGGAGTTGACTGCGGCGGTTGCGGCAGCGGGACTCGCACCGCGCGACGATACCGATGCGGAACTCGCGCTGTGCG
>JAJZAG010000311.1 GCA_021799555.1 Deltaproteobacteria bacterium
TCCGTAGTATGGAATTCCAAGATAGAGAGCGTAGCCCAAATCATTGTCGGCCCGACGTCGTCTTTCCTCCGAGTTCCACACGCCCCGCCAACCGAGAACCTCGCAAGTCACATAAGTGTTGAGTTCCGATTGCTCCTCTTCCTTCTCCTCGTACACAACAGGGACGTCGAACTGGCCGCCGACATCGTGGGGTGGGTGCACGTAGGCCGTGTAGAGCGGTCCGTCAACTTCGTAATTCCAGTTTTGGGGCACATGTAGCGCGGGTTGTAACGAGGCGATGAGTTCTTGCTGCAACCGGAGCTCATTTCGCGTGGGCACTTATGCACACCTCCTTTCGACGCGCATCGGGGATCGACCGGAAATGCCGTGTTGATTCTGCGTTCTGAACGACTTCTACGACAAAAGCCCTCGCGCCCGCAAGCTGCCAGCTTCGGCCTTCGGCACAGTCAAGAGCGCCGGAGGTTTGTAACGCATCGAGCGGCTAGCCATTCGTCGCAAGGGATGTCTGGACGCTCGGTTTCGCTCACACCTGCCGAGATCGGAGGGAAACTTCCGTCAGCGTTCGATACACGAACCTGGCGTTCGCCAGCCATCGCGTTCGAAGCCGATCGAGTCCTGCACGACATCGTGACGCCGGTTCGCTCCAGCGCCTCAGCTTGTGCCGTTCCAGAGCTGCCGTCCGGCTCGCGCGAGCATGTCCCGAGTATTCGAAGCGAAATCCCGATTGCAATGCTACGGCCGAACTAGTATTCGCCGGACCCTCAAATGACCGGCGGTCCCTACTTACGATTGGCAGGAGATTGGGGTGCCGGCCAGTTGGGATGGCAGGCTCCGTGCCGATCGCAAGCCCATCATTGGATTCTTCCAGAGAGTACGCCGCAAGACCGCGCTTCAAGTCCGCAATAGGATACCGGAGTGAGGGACATAGATCATCTATTTGGGCTTTCGGGAATTATTGGACGGCTAAATCCGAAATATGGCGGTTGAGAACGTTTCTGAACTGCCTCTCGCTTCCGATAAGCGGTCACGCTTGGCGCAACGTAGTGATAACCCGGTACGACTTCCCCGCCGACGAAATCATACTCACCGCGATCCGCATTCCACTTATAGAGGAGGAGCTTGTCTCCGTACGCAAGCTTGAGGGCCGAGGTGTCGGCGGTGTCAACTGCAAGCGCAAGCGCCTGATCAGCGAAAAGTGTAACGACGTGATTTTCTTTGCAGCCGAACACCATCACCGCATTCCACGATCCACTGCCGGTCATGTGCATAGATGTCGCCACGATAAGACGCCGGCTCTGGCCGAGCATCCGGTCCTCGTCCAGTTCGGTTTTCCAGTCGCAAACTGGATGACCTTCGCCGTAATCGTTCGCGTCGCAACCCACGCCCTGCGCGTAATCCCCGTACCGGAGAGCCGAGCTTGCGTAAGAAATCAGGTTTGACGCCAACACGGTGGGAAGGTCGTCGCAGTGAGTTTCAGCTACGTGGCCAGGATCGACAAAAGGAGGCGCGCCGGTGTTCGGAGTCGGTATCGCCATCGCGCGCGGCAGGGACCATATAGTGGCGCCCTCATATCCATACCGGTCCTCGGCAGGATTCCACTTGAACACGTCCCTCCTTTCGCGGTCGGGCGGATATCCGGTGTCGGTCGAATCCCGGGCAGTGAAAGCCAGTTGATCCGCGCTGATCACCTGAGCCTTCACACCCTCGGAATAATTCGCACGCAGAACCGGTCGCAGACGGCTATCCTCGCACTTGAACACAAGGACTAAGTCGCGAGAAGAGTGGCCGTTTACCTGATGGGAGGTCGCTATGAGCAGGCGCCGGCCACTACCAAGCTCTCGATCCTCGGTTATTGAGGTCTTCCAGTCGCAACGCGAGGGTTCACCAACGGTAACCGAGTAGCATCTGGTGCCGTGCCACAGTAATCCGTTCGGCTTCATGCCTTCCGTTATGAAATCGTTCGCCTTCATCGATGCGACGTCGATGCAGACGGGTTCGGGAGGATGTGACAGCCAACCGTCGGCGTAAGCGGACGGAGTTATTGAAAGAAAGAACACGCAAACCGAAAACTGAAACATTTCAATCAGCGTTGCGCGGAGTTGCTGCCGATGGAAATCGAACCTGACAAGTTCGGAGGGGGCCATCATCTGCTGATTACAACACGGCCGCTCTATCGTCTATCGCGCCGAACCGTATCACCATCCCCGCTTAAGATGCACGAACGATCGCAGCGAGCGGGTCAAAGCCGCCGTTCACAAGAAGACGTCAAATCGGTGCGCCCCGGTCCAGCCTCCCGGTAACCGTTAGGAGTGAATAAAATTTGCGCGCGGAGCGCGATCCGCTCAATCAACCTCTTGAGAGTGCGTGCGCATGGGGTGAGCGTCGCGCAGTAAATCTCAGGATTGCCGATTTAACCATTCTGTATCAATGAGACACTTTAGTCTGAAACAGACGCGATTCGCTGTTCGTGAGCGCAGGACGCCACTTCAATGTGCCGTCCTGTATATATACTTCAACCGCTTGTTACCGACGATGCGTCGGAGTTCGCGATGCATCAACCGTCATCGTCGGATCAGTTATCTTCGCGACTCGCGCCGGGCCGTTGCAGCGCCGGTCGCCCGATAAATCATCGATCCGGATCGAACGGCGGGCCTTCCCGATTGGGACAGTCCGACCGCGAGCCTCAACCAAACCATACCGACCGAAGCGGTGACGTATGCGCAGACCACGGAGCAATGGTGGCGTGCCCCACGAGCAGCGACGGTCCGGCGCGGCGGGACTTTATATCGTTCCGAGGCTGGAGGAGCTGGTCGCGGACCCTGAGCGAGTCGGGGTGCTCGACATCGAAACGGCACTGGTGCTCAAGGCACAAGCGCTCGCTGCACTTACTCTGCTCCACGGCTTCGACCTGAAATGGCGATCGAGGCTTGTTGAATGGCGCGCCCGACGGCGGCCGGACTGACTTTTAAGCGTTCGAGAAGCAGCAGCCAGGCTCGGCGTAACCGCTGATTAGATCTTTTGCCATCACAGCGAGCTCCCCTTCAGAGTGCGGCACGGTAGACAACTGCGTTTGTCCGAACTCGGGACAGAAGAATACATCCGCAAGCGTTGCGGTTGAGAATTTGCTACTCGTGCCGTTGACACGAGCTCTTCTCAAACATTGATCTATTGTGGTGATGTGCGCGGCGCGCGTGACGTGCGGCTGCGATTAGGCCGTTACGGGCGGGTCCGAAAGGACACGCATTTGGATCGATTTGAGGAACGCGGGACGTGTAAATGGATTGGAACCGAAAGAGCGAAAATCAATGAGAGGAATGGGCCGCATCTTCAAGCGCGGCTCGATTTATTGGATCGCGTACTGCTATCGCGGCAAGGAGTACCGGGAGAGCTCGCGGTCGGACAACGAAAGCCGAGCTCGCAAACTGCTGAAAAAGCGGATCGGCGAAATCGCGAACGGGCACTTGATCGGCCCGAGCGAGGAGCGGTTAAGTTTCGAAGAGCTGGGCAAGATGCTGTTGACCGACTATGAGATCAACGGGAAGCGATCGGTGGAGTCGGTTCGGCTCTCCCTGCGTCATCTGAGGAGTTTTTTCGGGCTCGACCGCGCCATTGACATAACAGCCGATAGAGTCGCCAGGTACGTGCGCGAGCGGCAGAAGGAGGGCGCGGCAAACGGCAGCATCAACCGCGAGCTCGCCGCGCTGAAGCGCGCGTTCACTCTCGCAACTCGTGCCGGCAAACTCGGATCGGCGCCTTATATCCCGTTGCTCGAAGAAAACAACTCGCGGAGGGGATTTCTCGATCACGGTTCGTTCCTCGCGCTGCGCGACGGTCTGCCGGCCTATCTGAAAGACCCTGTGACGTTCCTCTACCTGTCGGGATGGCGCGTGAGCGAGATGCGCACGCTCGAATGGCGCGATGTCGATCTTCCTGCTCGCGAGCTTTGCCTTCGCCCCGATGTCAGCAAGAACAAGGATGGCTGGCCACTTCCGCTGCGGGGCGAGCTGCTGGAGATCATTCAGCGAGCACATGAGAAGCGGCGGCCCGATTGCCCGTACGTGTTTCATGACGGCGGCCAGCCGATCGGCGATTTTCGAAAGGCCTGGAATACGGCCTGCAAGAAGGCTGGACTCAGCGGCATCATAGTTCATGATCTACGCCGCACCGCCGTTCGGAACATGGTGCGCGCAGGCATTCCGGAGCGGGTCGCGATGGAACTCAGCGGCCATAAGACGCGTCGCGTATTCGACCGCTACAACATCGTAAACGACGCGGATCGCGCCCGCGCAAGCGAACTACTTCAGAGTCATCTCGGTTCGCAATCGATCGCTCGAAAAGTTGCGCCACTCACAGAACGCCACCGCACTGGTTGA
>JAJZAG010000312.1 GCA_021799555.1 Deltaproteobacteria bacterium
CGCATGGAGCGATTTGAAAACGGCACTGGAGAAGCAGGCTCGCGAAGTAAAAGCCGCCGTCGATATCCACTTCGCCGGCAAGGCTATGGCGTTACCTTCACCGGGCAAAGCAGCCGCGCCCACGAGGAGCCAATCGATCCTGTCAATCGAGAGAAGCGCGCATCAGGTGTTCATGGACTATTGCCGAATAGCCAATCATCTACCAGATCATTTTCCACCGCCGGGTCCGGGCTATCGGCCGAGCAAGATGAAATAGCCGGCGCGAGACGACCAGATTCAGAGTTCGGCGCGCAAAACGGCGCTATTTCAGGTTATCCACTTCGGCGCGTTGCCCGGATCCGGGGAATACGAACACAGCGTTCCGGTTTGAATTGAGACGCGAAGATGATGTCCCATCGCGGGATGATGCTCCGCGATCGAAGCAACCCCCGCCCGGATAAGGTTGGTAACCCTGACCCGGATTCGTTCGCTTACGGAAGGGCCGCGGCGGTCGCGCCCGCCCAATCCAACCGCGCGAATCAACTCGGCTTCGAGAAAATCTATTTCCGCACCGATCCGCTCGCATCGCCCCGGATCGTTCATTGACTCGGCCTCGGTGAGCTCGCGCCGCAACTCGCGTAGTCGCGCGCGATAGGCTTGCTTCGCCTCCGCATCGAGAATCGGTCCCGTATCCGCCAGCGTCCTGACGCCGCCATGGCTGGAGCCCGCTGCCATGACGGCGGCGTCAACTTCTTTACGGTCGAGAAGCTCCGCCAGTTCCGCGACGTGAATCGCCTGACCTGGACGTTCGAGCAGATGAGCGATCAACTGCAATCCCTTAAGATGACGCAGGCGGACGGTCTCTTCGCCCCACAACAGGGTCCAGACGTCGCCTTCACGCCGAAAGGTGCCGACTTGCGAACGAGGCGCTCGCGACGCCGGGTAGGAAACGGTCTGAGAGGTGGAGGATTCGGTAACCCTGGCGAGTTCGTTGCGCAATCCATCGAGGTGCAACGTCTCTGCCGCTTCACGTGCGAGACCGAGCATCTCATTGGCCCGCGCTGTTTCGGGTCGCCCCTGCATTCGCAGTAGCACGCCCGCATACTCAATCTGCGTGTAACCAAGCGCCACGCAGGCTCCGATGCGGCGATTAAAACGAATCGAGGACTCGAATTCCCTCAGCGCTCGATCGGTCTCGCCCATCGCGGCCGACAAAATCCCGAGATAATGACACGCCGAGTTGCAATAGACGTCGCCGTAACCGAGAGTTACGGCGCGTCCAGCATACGGCGCTATCATCCGGTATAAAATCGACGCACGTTCGAGGTCACCGATCCTCACGCATACTTCTGTCAGGTTTGCGATCGTGCCGAGCCAGTTCCAGTCCTTCGGAATCGCCGCGAAGTCGTCAGCGGCAAGATACTCAAATTCGTTGCGCGCCTGCGCAATTCGATTCGTGCGCGCACAGGCCACCGCAATGCCCGTCCGCACCGATGGTAGTTGCGGGACTTCCGATGAAGTTCCCGACAGTATCGGCAACAGATCCGCGGCGCGCCCACGTTCGACGAGCAGCGCGCAATGCTGTCCGGCGTGAGTGAACAGCAGGCTCCGATCGTCGCGCTGCTGGGCGATCGCGAATTCCCGTGCCAGCCATCGTTCAGCGTCGTCCAGTTCTCCGCGCATCATCGCCCGCATCGCGCGGTAGCGCTCGAGGTCGCCGTTGGGAACGCCGACGCTGCGGATCAGGTTTCCGATCGCGGCGATCTCCGCGTCGACCTCGTGGATTTCGCCCATCTCGAGCAGCGCGGCGACCCGTGCCTGCCGCGCGCGCAACAAAGCGTCCCAATTTCTAACTTGTTCGGCGATCCACGCCATCTCGGATGCGGTAGCTACCCGCTGCTCAAGATTATCCGGCCCCCATAGCATCCATTGGCGAAAGTTAAGGACGGCGATCAGCGTGGCCGCGTCGTGGATGCGCCGCGCCATCTCGAGCGCTTCCTTAGCAACCCGCAGCGCGCGATCGCGATCCTGCGTCCAATAGAGGTCACCGGCCAGTCGCGCGAGCAGGAGTGCCTTGTCGGCCGTGTCGTCCGGTCCGATAGCCGCAAGCGCTTCTTCGAGCAAAGCAATCAGTTTTAAATCGGCGATTCCCGGTCCGGCGCCAGTGGAGGACGCGATCTTCCCCAAGCCAATCGCCGCTTTCGCGAGCAGATCCGGCCGATGCAGCAGCCGCGCAACTTCCGCACCACCTTCAAACGCCCGCCGCGCCGCGACCGGATCGTGTGCATCCATCTCGCGCGCTCCCAGTTCGACCAACGCGTTGAAGCGTTCGACTAGCGCGACCCGTTCGCCGGCAACCTTGCCGTGATCACCTAAATCCGGAAATGCGCGTACGGCAGGCGTCGAAGCACGCGCTAACCCGGTGACTTCGGCCATTTTCCTGCGTGATTCCTGTTGGGAATCGACCATAAGTCGCTCCGCGTAACATTGTTACTCGAAACGTAACGCCACATTTGTGCATAAAGGGCGATTCGAGGACACGGAAATGTTTTCAGTGCGTGCAACGCATCATTCCGAGCTCACCAAGACTGAACGACGCTCACTGCTGCGACACCGCTCGGAACACAGCAAAAGCGCGCTTTCCCGACAAACCGGCCCAACGGCCTCCAGGCTTGGAAACAAGGCCGCTGGCCGGGATGAACCTAACTGCCGCCGGCCCGGAAAGGATTACCGAAGCGACTGGTCCCTAACGTCAATTCGCGGAGATCACAGCGTCCAGCGCCCGCCAGCATGCGCCTCGGTCGGCGCCTTAGTGCTTGAGCATCCCGATAGCCCCGCGCCACAGCATCCTCACAAGGGAACCCGGGCTACCGGTCATCCGCCATGCAGCCGAGTGTTCACCGGGAGCGGACCTCCGGCAGTGATCGAGTGTCACAGCCGGCGGCGAGGAGTCGAAAGTATGCCGCGTGGGAACTACAGCATCCAGAGCCGTCGCGAGCAGAGTAAGCGCACGCCGCGCGTCCTGTCGGCCATGGTCAGGATGGCAGTCGGGGAATCCAGTCGCGCGAAGCTTTGGGTAAGCTTCGTAGCGTAACTTCGGGAAAACTATGGGAAAGCTATCTCGCGACAACCTTTGTCATCCCAAACGGAGTATTCCCGGAACTGACCTTGACTCTCAGTCCGGTTAGTTGTGTATAGACATCCGGTTGTCGAGAGACTGAATACATAGTCGGTCATTTGTTGAACAGAGCCGTCTTGTATTGAAAGCCCTGCTACGTGGAGTTAGCAGCGGCAGCGTCGCCTATAAAAGGCTCAATTGCCTTTCGCTGGTAATGCCCGGACCTGGGATGGCGGACGCGTGCCCTGAGCCAACTACTTGTCATTACAAGCAGCTATCAGTGGGTTCACACTCGCTTTGACACTTCCGGCTGAGACAATCGTGGAGTCTGCCGGTAGTCTTCCTGTCGTATGCACATACCGCCGGTGCGACGCGGCTGCGCGGCGCACGGTGCCGATCCAAACGAGTTAGGACCACCGTCAAGACACACTACACACATGCGACGAATGAGTATCGACGCGACGCTCCGGAGGCCATACCACCAATCGGCCTAATCACGAGGAATATTTGTTCAGGCCTGAATCCACTTTACGTAGTGTTTGGGATTTCCCACTCGATGATTCGTGTCGCATCGCGAGTGACGACCAAAAGCGAAACAAGTCTCCGATAGGTGTCCAAGGGTTAACAATGATGACACGGAAGCTAATGCTGGCAAGTGTCGGTGCGGGTCTCGTTGTCGCGGCGCTAGGCCTTTGCGCGGCAAACGCGCTCGCACAAAGTGCAGATGGAACCGCGGGCACGGCAGGCGCGGCGGCTGATGCCGTCAGCGCGGTTGCCGACGCTTTGAGCGGCGGCGCCGCCGCCGCGCCGTCGGGCGCCGCGGCGGCAGCGGCGGCGGGTCTGTCGCCGGCCCAGGTCGCGCAGGCCAAGCAACTTGTCTCGCAGGGCGGACTCCCGCCCGACCAAATGCAGAAGCTGTGCGCCAATATCGCTGCGCGCCACATGACACCGGAGCAAGTGGACGCGACGGCGGCCTCAATGGGAATTTCAGGCGAGCAAGTCGTCGAGCTGAAGAATTGCGCACAGGGACAGGTGACCCAGAGCGCCCAGGGACCGAAAGGCGGCGGACCGCCGCAGGTAATCCCACCCGGACAAGTCTTTTCAGCGGGAGCACGCGGTCCGCTGTCGTCAATCGAGGCCTCGTTCCGTACGTTGGCGCTTCCAAGCGAGCAGGTTGTTGAGCCGACGCCCGCCAATCTCCGTCAGTTCGGCTACAACATGTTTTCGTCGCCGGTATCCACGTTT
>JAJZAG010000313.1 GCA_021799555.1 Deltaproteobacteria bacterium
CGACAGACGCGTTGCGCCGGCTTCGGGAGCGCCGCGGGCGCCCGACTCGATTTCGCTGTCAATCGAACGCATCTTTGGCAGACTCTCGCGCCAGTTATGACTAATCGATGAATCTTCGCTCTCGATCCATCGCGCAGCCATGCGCAGCGCTTCGAGCGCCTTGACGGCCTGATACTCGCGCTCGCAGCAGACGCCCACAAAGTCGCCGGAACGCACGATCTCCTTGACTCCCGGCAGGCGCGACACCGCCGACTCATCGAGCGAATCGAGTCGCGCCCCGATCGACGGCGGCCGGAGTATCCGTGCGTGCAGCATCCCCGGCAGTTCGAGGTCATGGATAAATCCTTCGCCGGCGACTTTGCGCGGCAGATCGAGCCGAGCGACACTCTTGCCGATATACTCAGCGTGCTGCAATTCGCTCAGCCGCGCGGCTCCGGTGATCTCGCGCGAGAAATCAACTTTCGGCGCAATCGTCCAATAGTCCAGTCCCGATTCAACTCCATCGACTAAGATTTTACCTTCTCTCACCGAAAGCCGCGTGGCGTCCCGCCCGAGCGCTCGCGCCGCTTGCTGCAATATGAGTTCGCGAGCCTCGGCGCACGCGAGGCGCAGCGAGGGGCCTCCGATTTCTATTGACATGCTGCCGGCGGTGTAGCCTTCGTTGGGACAGCATCGCGTGTCGCCCGACACCACTTCGATTCGCGAAAGCCCAAGCTTAAGTTCCTCGGCCGCAATCTGCGCCATCGCGGTTACGATTCCCTGCCCGAGTTCCACCTTGGCCGTGAAGACGCGAGCGATTCCGCGCCGGCTCAAGTCAACCCAATTCTCAATTCTTGGATTTTCCCGCAGGCTGCGCGGGAGCGCATCGCTTCTCATGACGCGCCTCCACGCACGCCCTTGCGGCATGCCGCTTCTATCGCGCTTAAAATTCTCCCATGCGCACCGCATCGGCACAGGTTCGCGGCGAGCTTCGCCGCGATTTTATCCCGCGACGGAGCCGGATCGCTCGCCATAAGCTCCGCCGCCGACATGATTATTCCCGGAAGGCAGTATCCGCACTGCCCCGCCTGAAAGTCGATCAAAGCCTGCTGGAGCGGATGCGGATGTTCGAGCGTGCCAAGCCCTTCGACCGTGGTAATCGCTTTGCCGACGGCCTCCCAGACGGCGACCTGACAGGCTTTCGCGGCACGGCCGTCGAGCAGTACCATGCAGGCTCCGCATTCGCCGCTGCCGCATCCGAACTTCGTGCTTTTGAGCGCAAGGTCGTCGCGCAGCGCGTAAAGCAGCGGAGTGTCGTCGTAATCCACGGCGACTTCCTGCACCGATGCGTTGACGATCAATTGATGCGTCGTGGACATAAGGTTCACCTCCACTCCGCGAGCAGTTGCTATTCCGGATTCAGTTTGAGCAGCCGCGCCGCGTTCGCGCCGCGAATCGCCGCCTTATCCTCCGGGCTGATCCGCCGTGCAGCGTCCAGTCTCGTGAGCGGATCGTCCACTCCCATATCGAATGGATAGTCACTGCCTATAACCACCTGGCTCGCGCCCGCGCGGGAGACCAGAAGCTCGAGCTGGTCCGGCGAATATACCAGCGAATCGAACCATATTCTGCGCAAATAACTGCTCGGCACTTCGCGGCAGGTATGCGACTCCGGACGCACAATCCATCCGTGATCAAACCGGCTAACGTAGAAGGGAAAGTATCCGCCGCCATGCGCGGCGCACAGTTTGAGCCGCGGAAAGCGGTCGAGCACACCGCCAAAAATCAGGTGCGCGAGCGCGATCGTCGTATCCGCCGGATTACCTATCAAGTTGGACAGATAGTAAGGGGCAAGCCGCGTGCCGAGCGGGCATCCCGCGGGATGCATGAAAATCATCGCGCCCAGTTCTTCAGCTCTTTTCCAGAGCGGTTCGAACCTCGCGTCGGCAAGTTCCACGTCATTCACCGAGGTACACACAATCGCGCCCTTGAGGCCAAGGATTGTCACCGCGCGTTCGAGTTGCGCAATTGCGAGGTCGGGATGCTGCATCGAGAGGATCGCGAGTCCTGCGATGCGATCCGGGCGGCGCGCACACAACGCGGCGATTCCTTCGTTGGCGGCGTTGACGAACTTGTCGGCGATTTCACGCCCCGCCCAATAATTATACATCGGTGCGGGGCTGACCGCCTGCAGGTCGATTCCCATCAAATCCATCGCGCGCAGCCGGACCTCCAGATCCGCAAACCGGGGACGATAGACCGTCGTCATCAACTGGCGATTATATTCCGCCGACGCGCGCCCAGAAGCTACCAGCGCCAATTGGTTCGCGCGCGCCCCTCCGGGGTCCGACCGTACGATTGCGTCGGCTTCGGGAATTATCGCGTGGGCATGGATATCGATCGATATATTAGGGTTCGCGTTCACTGAATAGGCAACCCCGATAATTGTCAGTTTGCGTCAGTTCGCGGCACTGATACGTATAGAATTTGAAATCGTTAGAGCATCCTGCGTTGAAAACCCATCAGTGACCTTGCCCTTAACCGATACCCAGTCGGGGCGGAGCAACAATTCAATGGCGGTGGCGCGGCGCATAGTTTAGTACCGCCGGTTGCGAAATATTCAGGCGTTGAGAATTCCGTTAACCTCCGGTGTGGCGCTGCGACCGAGTATCGCCGGTTACCTGGGGTTCTAGATAGCTTCCGTCGCGATGTTCGACGACTACGATTCCGCAGTTTGCCGGCGCGTGCGCGCCCCGCCAGTCTCCGGTCATATGCGCCCACATCGCGACCATCACGCCGCCGTGGCTGACTATTATCACGTCATCGGCCGGAAAGCGCGCGATGGTCTCGTCGAGAATCGGCCCGACGCGATCGCGGACATGCTCGTAAGATTCGCCGCCGGGCGGCGTCCAGATCCAGGGACGGTCGCGGTCGTAACCGGGCGCCTCGAAGATCGATTCGTAGGGACGTCCGGCGTACGCGCCGGTTTCGCGTTCGTGCAAACCTTCGCGAATTTCAAACGGCAGCAGCAATTCTTTGGCGATAATTATTCCCGTATCTCGCGCGCGCACGTACGGACTTGCGATCACGATCCGCGGATTCCCGATCTCCCGGATCGCCGCCGCGGCCTCGCGCGCCTGCCGCCGCCCGAGGTCCGTCAGCGCAAGCGTCATCGGCGTGGTCGTAAAGACGCGCGCGACGTTGCCTTCGCTTTCGCCGTGACGCACCAGTATCAGCCTGCCCATGTCGAATTTCTCCTACCCCTGGCGTCCGCCTGTGTGATCGAAGATCAGATGTTCTTCGGTGAAGAAAATCGTCGATTGCGCGAAATCGATGAACTTCGATTCGTCCTCGAGGAGCCGCCGTCCCGCCGCCTGGCCCTCGGGAGTGCTCGAACCCGAGCGCATCTCCTCGATACTGTTCCACCATACTTCCGTGATCCCTTCGTACTGCGGCGCCATCTTGCGCGACGCCGACACCGAGGCGCCGGCCTCGGCAAGCACGGTGTGGCTCTGCACGTACTTGCACGCGCCAATCGCCTTGGCGGCGCTCGCAACGAGAGGTCCGTGCTTGTGCAGCCAATAGTCGTGAAATTCCGCGTCGGATATATCGGCGCGCTTACGGATTACATAAACCAGCTTGATCATGCCGCACCTCGATTGTTCGATGCTCCATGATTGCCTCAACCTTGCCCGCCGGGGCAACCGCCGCGCCGCGCCGGATTAATCTTCGCGCTTGAAACCCGACCGTCCACTGGATTACCACTGACAGTCGACCCAACGGAGGATCGACGATGACCAAGCTTTATGGAACCTCAAGATCGCGCAGCGCCAGATCGCTATGGGCGCTCGAAGAACTCGGCGTCAAATATGACCACCATCCGATGCCGACGACCGAGGCCAAGTCGGCCGAACATCTGAAGCGCAACCCGCATGGACACGTCCCGGTGCTCGAGGATGAGGGTGCGTTCATTTGGGAATCGATGGCGATAAATCTTTACCTCGCCGAAAAGTACGGCAAAGGAACACTATGGCCCGAAGACGTCGCCTCGCACGGCGATATCTACAAATGGAGCTTCTGGGCGATGACCGAAGTCGAGCCGCATCTGATGACGATTTTACTCCATCGGGTGCTGCATCCCGCCGACAAGCGCGACGAGAAGGCCGCGCAGGCCGCCGTCGAAGCGCTCAAAGGACCGCTCAAGGCGCTCGACGAGTCACTGAAGGGCAAGGATTATCTGCTCGGCAAAAACTTCACCGTCGCCGACCTGAACGTCGCCTCGGTGCTTAGCTGGGCCGCGATGATGCGGCTCGATCTATCCGCGACGCCGGCGGTCGCCGCGTGGCTGCAACGATGCCTCGG
>JAJZAG010000314.1 GCA_021799555.1 Deltaproteobacteria bacterium
GCGGCGCGAGCGCTCGGGCGGGACGCCACACGGCTTTCGGTGAGAGAAGGTAAAATCTTAGTCGATGGAGTTGAGTCGGGACTGGACTATTGGACGATTGCGCCGAAAGTTGATTTCTCGCGCGAGGTCACCGGAGCCGCGCGGCTGAGCGAATTGCAGCACGCTGAGCATATCGGCAAGAGTGTCGCTCGGCTCGATCTGCCGCGCAAAGTCGCCGGCGAAGGATTTATCCATGACCTCGAACTGCCGGGGATGCTGCACGCACGGATACTCCGGCCGCCGTCGATCGGGGCGCGGCTCGATTCGCTCGATGAGTCGGCGGTGTCGCGCCTGGCGGGAGTCAAGGAGATCGTGCGTTCCGGCGACTTTGTGGGCGTCTGCTGCGAGCGCGAGTACCAGGCCGTCAAGGCGCTCGAAGCGCTGCGCAGAGCCGCGCGATGGATCGAGAGCGAAGATTCATCGATTAGTCATAACTGGCGCGAGAGTCTGCCAAAGATGCGTTCGATCGACAGCGAAATCGAGTCAGGCGCCCGCGGCGCTCCCGAAGCCGGCGCAAGGCGTCTGTCGGCGGTCTATTCAAAGTCCGCGATCGCGCACGCGTCGATGGGGCCGTCGTGCGCGATTGCGCGAACCGAAGGCGCGCGGCTATCGGTATGGACGCATTCGCAGGGCGTCTTTCCGCTGCGCGCCGCTTTGGCGCGGGCGTTCGATATGCGCGAGGAGTCGATCACGGTAATCCACGTTCCAGGCGCCGGATGCTACGGGCACAACGGAGCGGACGATGCCGCGTTCGACGCGGCGATGATGGCGCGCGAGGTGCCGGGACGTCCGGTCAGGCTTCAGTGGATGCGGGAGGACGAAATGGCGTGGGCGCCGTTCGGCTCGCCGATGGTGGTGAAGATCGATGGCGAAGTCTCGGCGGCGGGAAAGATTGTTGAGTGGTTGACGGAGGTTTGGAGCGCCCCGCACGGACGCCGGCCGAGCGCGCGGGCGGTCAATCTGCTCGGCGCGTCGCACGCGGAGCCGCCAATCCCGTTTCCGGAGCTGCACGAGGATCTGCAAATCTTCGCGGGAGGCGCGCGCAATGCGGAGCCGCGCTACGACGCGGCGCACAAGAAGATCGTGCTGCACAGCCTGCCGGATCTGCCGTTTCGCACCTCGGCGTTGCGCACGCTTGGAGGCTACGCGAACGTCTTTGCCGCCGAATCGTTTGTCGACGAGCTGGCTTGGGCGCTCGGGATCGATCCGCTTCAGTTCCGCCTGCAAAATCTCTCCGATCCGCGCGCCGTCAGGGTGCTCGAAACCGCCGCGCGGATGGCCGGATGGCGGCTGGACGCGAAACGCGGGAACGGCACGGGCGATGGGATCGGATTTTGCCGCTACAAAAACAGCGCCGCGTACGTCGCGGTGATCGCCAGAGTCGAAGCCGACGCGAGTGTTCGGGTGCGCAGGCTGTGGTGCGCGGTCGATGCGGGGCTGGCGATTAATCCGGACGGAGTGACTAACCAGATCGAGGGCGGCATTATCCAGTCGATAAGTTGGACGCTTAAGGAGCAAGTTACATTTGACCGCAACCGCGTGGCGACCGCTTCATGGGATAAATATCCAATACTTAGATTCGACGAGATACCCGAAGTCGAAGTCAGGTTGATCCACGACGCCGAAAATCCCCCGCTGGGCGTCGGAGAAGCGGCGCAGGGGCCGGCGGCGGCAGCGGTCATGAACGCCGTTGCGGCGGCGCTCGATTGCAGGATTCGCGATCTGCCGGTCACGCGCGAACGAATTATAGCAAGCCTGGTCTGAGTCGCCGCCGGCTGCCGATGCGCGCGTCGTAACGCCGCGGGCTTTACAGACCGAGCTGCGGCGATGCTACTATTGGCGCGCCCGCATATCGCTGCGGCGCGCTTGCCGCGCGCCGAACGCCACCGCCTTTGCGCGGCCATAGGAGAATCGTTATGAAGGCTGCCGTTTATTATGAAAATGGGAATCCCGACGTGCTCAAATATGAAGACGTTCCCGATCCGGTATGTCATCCGAAAGGAGTGATTATCCGGGTCGAAGCGGTGAGTATCGAGGGCGGTGACACGCTCAACCGATGGCGCGGTGCGCTGCTGACCAAGCCGCACATCGTCGGCTATCAGGCGGCGGGAGAGATTATCGAGGTCGGTAAGGAAGTGACCGATCTGCGCATCGGGCAGAAAGTCACCACCGTGTACAATTTCGGCTCGCACGCCGCGCTGCGCGCGGTGCCCGCTCGCAACGCTTGGCCGGTGCCGGCGGGTTTCGATATAAAGCTTGCTGCGGCGATTCCAGTCCCGTTCGGCACCGCCGACGATTGCCTGTTCGAGTTCGGTCATCTGAAGGCCGGCGAGACGGTGCTTGTGCAGGCGGGCGCGAGCGGCGTTGGCGTCGCGGCGATTCAGCTCGCCAAGCGCGCGGGCGCGCGTGTGCTCGCGACCGCTTCGAGCGACGAGCGCCTTGAGCGGCTCAAGCCGCTCGGCCTCGACCATGGAATCAACTACCGGCGGGACGACGTCGCGAAGTCGGTGATGAAAATTACCGGCGGCAAGGGCGTCAATCTGGTTGTCGATCCGGTCGGCGGCGCGACGCTGCAGGGCAGCATCATGTCGCTCGCCTACCGCGGGAGAATCTCGATGGTTGGAGCGGCGGGGCGCGAGGCGATGACGGTGGACGTGTCACCCTTGATGGCGGGAAACCGGTCGCTAACGGGAGTATTTTTGGGCGCCGAGATCGCAACCGATCGCGCGCACAATATGATTCAGCGCCTTGTCGATGAAGCCGCGCGAGGCGAATTCAAAGTCGTGATCGATCGTACTTTCCCGCTGAAGGACGCCGCCGCGGCGCACGCCTATATCGAAAGCCGCCAGGCCGTCGGCCGCGTGCTGCTTATACCATAAAGGGGGCAGCTCAATTCGGGGCCGCGGGGCCAGTCTGGCGCAGGTCAGGAGCAAGGCCGCTGCCCATCAGGTCGACAAAGTTGTCGGAATAAAAGCGCCGGCGCGCGCGCTCGGGTGTTTCTTTGAGCGCGTCATCGAAGCGCTTGAGCGGATGCCGCCCGCCCTCGACGTGCGGGTAATCCGACGAGAACATACAAATCTCCTCACCCGAGTTTGCAATTATCCAGCCGGTGTCCTCGGCCGGGTAGGGAGTCACTCGCACCTGGCGGCGGACAAACTCGCTCGGCTTCAGCGACATCTTTTTCAACCGCTCTTCGTTCTTTATGAATGCGGTATGCGCCGAATCCATTGAACGCATCCATCCCGGCAGCCACGAGGCCCCTTGCTCGATTACACCGAACTTAAGGCGCGGGAAGCGATCGAGAACGCGGTCAAAAATCATCGTCGCCAGCGTCTGCATCGGCGGATACGGAATCGCCATGTAATCGACCGAGCGGAAATTTCCGTCGCCGCCGTGAAAGTCCGGCACCGGCGGCATCCCGTTCGCAAAATAATCCGGCGACAGCAGCGGCCCGCCGCCGCCGACGTGAAACAGGATCGGGATGCCGGCCTCCTGCGCCTGCGCCCAGACCGGATCAAGCCCGCGGTGGCTCGGCGAATGTCCTTTAGGGCATCGCGACGGGATGAGAATCGCGTTGGCGCCGAGTCCGATCGCCTCGCGCGCGATCGCGGCAGCTTCGTCGAAGTCGGCCAGCGGCACGTAGCATGACGAAAGCAGCCGGCGGTCGACCGCGCAAAAGTCGATCATCGCGCGATTAAATCCGCGTGCAACCGCGGCGCGTTTCTTCGCGTCGCCGCCGTGCTCGAGGCCGAGCAGACCGAGGAACGTCGTGGTGAACACAAGCTGACTCGCGAAGCCGAGACAATCGAGCGCACGGGGGCGATCCTCGCGGCGCCACGAGCCGAGCGCCTCGTAATTTTTGCGCAGCATGATCTGGCGCTCGCCGTCTGAGCGCCATGCGGGATCGTCGTGGCGCTCGCGCACGAGCGCAAAAAGATCGCGTCCGCTTTTCTCGCCGAGTGCGCTGAACAGATTCTGGCGCTTGACCTCTTTCGCGTATTGCTCCTCGACGTAGCCGTCGAGGAAATCCGGCGCCTCCATGATATGAGCGTCGGCGTCGTGGATCGTGCGTCCTTCGGCGTAAGTCATACGCTGCGTCCCCTTGTGCCCGGCCGGACTCGTTTGAGCCGCGTTCGGGACCGGATTGTGATGATGGCCAAGCCGACGAGTACTTTAGTCGATCCCCGGCGCCCTCGTCATCACCGGCAAGGTTGCGCCGCGCGGCGCAGCGCCGCACGATCTAAAGGGCGCGCCCGCGGCTCTCAACTTT
>JAJZAG010000315.1 GCA_021799555.1 Deltaproteobacteria bacterium
GTGCAGAACCATCCCCGCTATCCCGACATGCCGCCGGTGCCGCTCACCGTGCTGATAAATCCGGCGGTCACAATCCTGAATTCCGCGCCGATCGAGGAATGGGAGGGATGCCTGAGTATCCCGGATTTGCGCGGGCTGGTGCCGCGGGCGAGCGAGGTCCACGTGCGCGCGCTCGGGCGTAGCGGCGAGGCGTTAGACTTCACGGCGAAAGATTTTCACGCGCGGGTCATCCAGCACGAAACCGATCATCTGAAGGGCGAGGTGTATCTGGACCGGATGCCGGATCTGCGCAAGCTCGGCTTCCTCGACGAATGGCAACGCTTCCTGCTGCCGCGTCGCGACAAGGGCAATTGATCACCGGCCCGAAAGCGGTTCGCGCCGCAAATGCTCGTGTCGCGCAAGCCCGCGGCAGGATTGCTTCAAATCCTGCCGCAGGCCGCGCGGCGTGATGGCTGCATTCCGCAGATGGATTACTGCGGAGGTGCGGGGTTCGGGCAGTCAGCCGTAGCGGCGTAAACGTAACTCGAAGAATCTGTCGCGAGGCCGGAAAATCCGGGGCATCCATCGGCCGGGGTGTTGCATGGAGTGGATTGTGGCAGCGCGCTCAGATACGCGTATATCGCTTCAAGGTCATGGTCGGTCAGATTGTGAAACGCTGGCCACGGCATCACCTGCAGAACCGGTGCGGAAGGTTCGATCGCGCAGATTGGGTCGGACGGTTCGTTTTTACATGACAAGTCGGCGCCGGTGCGCATCACGGTCATGAAATCATCAAGAGTCAAATGCGCCGGAAGGCCGTTCGAGTCAGGCGCAATATTGCGCGCCATGAACGGGCCGAAGCACTGACCACCGGCCAGATAATCCGCGGTGTCGTAGTTGGCGAGCAATGGGCCATCGCTGGACTGGTCCGAAGAGAGTCCGGTGAAAGGATCGCCACCGTCGGACATCGACTTGTCGGGCAGGAACTCCGGAAAGCTGTGGCATCCGCTGCAGTCAGAGGCGCCATTGACCAAATAGCTGCCGATGCCGACCATGTCCCGATTCTTGCCCCTGAGATTGAGCTGCGCCTTCGGGATTGGGGAGATGGCATATCCCTCTTTTACCTGGGACTCGGAGATTTCGTTGCGCGCCGAACTATCGTGCGCCTCGGATGGCGATGCGAAGGCGCTTGCCAATAGAAGTCCGAGACTGACGGTCATCAATGCTGTAAGCGGCTTCATGGAATTCCTCCCGTCCGGATCCAAACCGGCTCCGTAAAGTCAATAAAGTTTCATTCGTTCACTTACAGGTCGATAGTACGCATCACTAATACCTTGCGCATATTTGTGCAAGTGTGCCGATGCCTGTGCGCATCGCCAACTTCAGTGCGCTGTGAGGCTGAATTAATGTGGTCAGTCCGCGCCCTGACGCGAGATGCGCATCAGGTATCAGCCGATTCGGCAGGATTCGTGCCGATAGCGCTGCGCGGCCGTTCTTCTCGGTTGGCGGCAGAACAGGCTTGTTACTTTGGCGGGTAGGGGAGATTGGGCGGGAGTTTGCCGGTCGCCTTGACGCTCGCGATCGCCTTGCGAAGTTCGTCATTTTGCGCTGCGAGGTTCTGCTCCTCCGACTGGACGCTCGCGAGCTGCCCCTTGAGCTGCGTGTTCTGGTCGCGAAGCTGAATTATCTGCTGATTGAGCGCGGTAATTTGCTGTTGCATCAGATCCTGCGCGGCGCGATTTTGCCCCGACCATACATAGAATAGAAGCGCCGCGATTATCGCGACGAAAATTGCGCCTGCTATCGCTTTTACCATTGCGCACCCACAGATTCAGCCTCGATCGATTCCAACAATATACGCGCCCGGGTGAAACTCAAAGTATCGGAGCGGTACCTTATGCGACGGGTCGGGAAATCGGTTTGATGCATCGGCATCGAAGCGAATTGACTTTCCGCGCCGAGCGTTCGTAGAATGCGCAAGACGATTGCGGTCTGAACGGGGCCCCGAATCGAATACTTCTGCGTGCTGAATCCCGCGCTTATGCTCTTTTCTCGTCAAGGCGCGCCAGCCCGGGCGGAATGGGACTAAATGATAGAGGTTCACGATCTTACCAAATACTTCGGCGCGACACGTGCGGTTAATCACGTCTCGTTCAAGGTCGAAAAAGGCGAGATAATCGGTTTGCTCGGACCCAACGGCTCCGGCAAGACCACGATCATGCGGATATTGACCGGATTCTTTCCTGCCACCGCCGGACGCGCGATGATCGGCGGTCTCGACGTTGCCACACATTCGATCGAAACCCGCCGCAAGATCGGATATCTGCCGGAAAACATGGTCCTGTACCCGGACCTGACCGTCACCGCGCTGCTTGAATTCGCCGCACGAGTGCGCGGCCTCGACGCCAAAACTACCCGCGATCGAATTGAATTCGCGGTCAAGACCTGCGGCCTCGAGGAGGTTCGCGGCAAGCTGATCGGCAAACTGTCGAAGGGCTATCGCCAGCGCGTCGGGATCGCCCAGGCGGTGCTGCCGGACCCCGAAGTTTTGATCCTCGACGAACCGACGGTCGGACTCGACCCGCGTCAGGTGGTCGAGATTCGCGAGCTGATTCGGTCGCTTGCCGGACGCTCGACGGTGCTGCTTTCGACGCATATTCTTCCTGAAGTCAACATGACCTGCAGGCGCGTGGTGATAATCGATCGCGGCAATATAGTCGCACAGGACACGCCGGAAGATCTGACCGCCAAACTGCAAGGCAGCGACCAGACGCTGCTGACCGTTGCGGGACCGGCCGAGCAGGTGAAGAGCGCGCTGGCCGCGGTCGCGAATGTTGAGAGAATCGAACAACGCCCAGCCGAGAGCGGCCAGCCGGGGGTATGCAGCTTTGTCGCCTTTTCCGACGGCCACGGCGACGAAGTTCGCGGCGCGCTCGCGGCGACCGTTGTACAGCACGGATGGAATCTGCTCGAGATCAAGCCGATGGCGCTGTCGCTCGAAGACCTGTTCATGCGTTTGGTCACCAAGGAAGATCGGGTTTAGAACAGTCAGGTGGGGAAATTCGCGATGCAGCTCGAAGCTTTCGATTGGGCCGTTAGGGTCCCGGTCGCGGAGTAAGTGATGGCCAACGGCGCAGCAACACTCGAAGCCGCCCGGCCGGCGTCGGAAGCCGGAAGGCTGGCCGCGGCGGGAACGCGCACCGGCTTTTCGCCGTCGCGGATGATCGCGGTGATGCGCAAGGAGTTGCGCTCGTACTTTGCCTTCCCGCTGGTGTATATCGTCGCCGCCGTGTTCACGTTGTTCGCGGGACTACGCGCGTGGAGCGATCTCAACTTTTTCGAGACGATGGCGTTCGCGCGCGACATTATTCAAAACTATTGGCAGCTTCTGTTTTCCGATATCAGGCAGGTGCTGTGGCTGACGCTGCCGTTTATCACGATGCGGTCGTTTGCCGAGGAGCGCAAGCTCGGGACGATCGAGCTGCTCTACACCTATCCGATCCGCGACGGCGAAATTCTAGGCGGAAAGTTCCTGGCCGCAGTGGTGATCTTCCTGATGATGATCGCGTTCACCCTGCTATACCCGGTTTACATCTATTCGATCCACGCGTTTCCGCTCTTCCCGTTGATCGCGGGATATATGGGATTGCTGCTGATCGGCGGCGCGTTCCTGTCCTTTGGCGTCTTTGTTTCCTCGCTGTGCGAAAGCCAGGTTGTCGCCGGAGTTGCGACGCTGGTCGGGCTGCTGTTGATGTGGGTGCTCAACTGGAATGAAGCGGCCTTTCAATCGCAATGGCTCGACGCACTGCGCGCGTTTTCGATGTTCGATGAGTTCGACACCTTCGCCAAGGGCGTAATCGATATCGACCATATCGCCTATTTTTTGTTCTTCATTGTTTTCTTCCTGTTTCTGACCATGCGCTCGATGGAGGCACGCAAGTGGACCGGCCGGAGGTAAAAGCGCCGCCCGACGCACGCGGCGGGGTATGGCGCAACTACGCGATACTCGTTTATACGGTCCTCGCCCTGGCGGCGGTGCTGATCTTGCTCAAAATGATCATTACCGAGCACAACGTGCGCTTCGACCTGACGCCGAACAAGAAATATTCGCTGTCCGATTTTGACAAGCGCGTGCTCGGCGGACTTACCCACCCGGTCAAGGTGATGGCGTTTATCCGCACCGAGGATCCCTCCTATATCGAGCTGGCGGATTTGCTGTTTCAGGCCGCCGCTTTTACCCCGCGTCTCACCTACCAGGTGATCGACGTGAACAAGGCGCCCGGCCTGGCGCATCAGTATGGAGTTTCGAGCTACGGCGAGGTGGTGGTC
>JAJZAG010000316.1 GCA_021799555.1 Deltaproteobacteria bacterium
ACGATCATTAGCACGGCGCCCGGCGCTGCCGCCGCGTGCAGCCGCCGCGACAGCTCAAGGTTCTTCTCGATCGAAAAGTGATGATAGATATTCACCGCGAAGACGAGATCGTAGCCGCCGCCGAGGTCGTCGCTAAAAATGTCTGCCGGGCGGAACTCCACGCGATCGGCCACGCCCGCCTGTTGCGCGTTGGCTTGCGCATGTTTGATGACGCCGGGCCAGTCGACCGACACCAGGCGCGCCGCCGGGAAGCGCTTGAGCGCACTGAATCCGTAAAAACCAGAGCCGCAAGCGATATCAAGAATCTTCTTGGGCGCTCCATCGGGGAACATCGTCGCGGCCGTTTCGGCAACGGCCGGTCCCGCGAGCTGCGCCATCATCCGTGAGCCTCGCGCGAAGTCTTGCCAGAAGGGATTGTCCTCGGCTTCGGCGGATCGATCCTCGAGCAGCGTGTGACCTGCCTTGACAATATCAGTCAGGCGGGCGAGTTCATGCCAGATGAGCGGATTGGCGGCGACCGCGGTCATTCCGCCGGCGTAACCCGGAGATCCTTTTACGAACAACGCCTGCGCACCGGGAGAATTTGCGTAGCGTCCCTTTGCCTTCGTGAGCGCCCCAAATGCCACAAGCGCGTCGCACAGGATCCGGGTCGAACGCAGCGGGATCTTCTTGGCCGTCGCAATCTTTTCGGCCGTGTCGTCGCCATGCGCTATATGGGTGAAGATTTCGAGATCGATCGCGGTTTTCAACGCGGCCGTACTCGCCGCACCCTGCATCATGCTAATCAAGCTCATCGGTGAGCCGGGAGTTCCGAGTTCGTCAGCCATCGTTGATCTTCCTTTGCGCGGCGTATAGCTGCGCGGCAATCGTATAGCGCTGCTATCCGAGATCTAGTCCATGTAGTGGCCGATGTCAGGCATGTTCAACAAGCCATTTCTCGATGATCGCGAATAGCTTGTCCCGATGCGCGCTATAGCCGTGGTCGGCGCCAGTGATGAGTTCGAGCCGCTTTGGCTCGCCCGCACGCTCGAACAGCGCCCTGGATGACTCATCCGGCAGGATCGCATCGGCGGTTCCGTGCACGAGGAGCAGCGGTCGCGGGGCGAGCTCGCCGACCATGTGCGCGCCGGCTAATTGACTCGACAGAGCGGCTACGGTGGTGACGTTCGGCACGAGCGAACCCGCGTTGATTGCGATCGCGCCGCCGAACGAATGGCCGACGACGGCGATAGCGCGATATTCGACGCCGCGCAGAAAGGTCAGCGCCGCCATCGCGTCAACCAGGCACTCGCCAAACTCGCCCGGTGCGCGATAGTCGAGCCGCGCGACGGCAATTCCCACTCTCGGAAGCGCTAGTCCCAAGCGCGGGTACAGGTCGGCTGGTCCATCGAGGCCGCCCATCGCGCCGCTCACGCACAGCACGGCGCGGCGCGGAGGAGAAGCCCCGTGCAGGAGCAGCGGGATATCGCCGCGCGTCGTGCGGATCACCAGCCGGCGCGCGCCCGCAATTTCCTCGCCCGGCTCGACACCCGTTATGCGCAGATTTATATCGTCGCTCACGGTCTTCAGCGCTTCGCGCGCTCGGACGTCGTGTCGAGTCCTGGGTCGGCGCCTTCGCCGAGCATCCGCATCGCGTAACGAATCATTGCGGCAAGGCGCTCGATCCGTTCGAGAATCTCGCAATGCGTCTCGCGGGGAGAATCGGGCAATGTCCGCGCGGCTTCGGCAAGGCTTTGTTCGAGCACGGCGATAGCTCGTTCGAGGTGATAGCGTTGCGGGGAACGAGCGGCACGATACTTTCGCCGCTCGGCTGCAACTTCCGCCAGATCTATAATTTCCGCCATTGCGCTGCGCCGGTCCGAGCTTGGATTATCGCCGATAAGAGTCTATTCGTACAGCTTTGCTTCGCCTCGTTAGTGGACGCGCGGCGCGGTGAACTCGAATGTCCTGAGTACTTCGTAAACGGAGCCTGCGGAGCTAAGGCGGCTTCGGTAAAGCTGCATCGACGAGATGGAGGATGAGCCAAACTCGCGCCTACTCGCCGCCGCGATTGCGCGCGCCGCTGCATGCGCGAGGCGCGGGTCGCGCACGCGGCCAAGCGTTAGATGCGGCGACCATATGCGTCGCTCGCGCGGAAAGCCTGCCGCGCAAGCGGCTTCCTCAACGCGGAGGCTAAGCTGCTCAAGCGCCGCGCTCTCAAGTCCGGCCCAGATCACACGCGGGCGGCGCAAGTTGGGGAATGCTCCAGCGGCGCGCGCGCAGACTCTAAACGGTGCGGTTGTCGACGCTATGGCGGCCAGCAGTTCGGTCAGGTCGGCGAGCCAGCCCGGTTCGATGGCATCGCCCAGGAATCTGAGCGTGACGTGCATCCGGTCGAGGTTAACCCAAGCGATTCCATCGCCCCGCGCGCGCGTCTCGGCGATAAATTGCGCGAGCAACTCTTCGGGCTCGCCGTGCATACGAATTGCAACGAACGCACGGATTGGTTCGTGTTCGGACGGCGATAGCCGATCGTCTATTTGTCCAGCTCCCATTCCACCAATTGCAGCCGATCGTTGCCAAAAAACATCACCCCATTGACAAAGATCGTCGGCGAACCGAAGCCGCCGCGCTCGATCAACTCGTCGGTGTTGGCGCGGAGCTTATCCTTGTACGCGGGCGCGGCGATCTTTTCGAAGAATTCCGTGTCGTCAAGTCCAGTTTCACGCACGATCTGACGGAGGACTTCATCCTTGCTGATGTCCAAATCATTCCCCCAATAACTTTCGAAAATGCGACGGGAATACTGGGCGACCTTGCCGTGCTCGAGCGCGACGAACGCCCCGCGCATCGCCTTCACCGAGTTCACCGGGAACACCGAAGGGTTGCCGATCCTGATTCCGTAGTAATTCGCCCAGTCCTGCAAGTCTTTCGCGTAATACCGCGCCTTGGCTTTGACCGGATTGGTCCGCGTCTCGTAGACGGACGGATTAACGGTGTTAAAGACGCCGCCAACCAGGAACGGCCGCCACACGAGGTCCGCTTGATGACGCGCAGCCACGGCTTCGATTTTGTTGAATGCGAGATACGTCCACGGACTCGAGCAATCGTAAAAGAATTCGAGCTTCTTGGGCATCGCCGGACCTCCAAAAGAAAATTATCGGCAGCATCGTCTGTGCCGTGAGAATAGAGCACTCTAAGGCCGCAGTTAAAGGACGGGGGATCAAGGTGAGGCTGATTAAAGGGGCAGCACGCGCGCCTATTGCGCCGCCATCGCGCCTGTCCCGTCCACCTCGACGAGGTCGACGACGATTTGCCCGATAAACGCCGCCGCTTGGATCCTTAGCGGCAGCCGGCGCTTGTCGGCGCTGACCCAGATGGTCGTCGAAGTCGCCTGGTGCTTGTAATCTCCGTTACTGAGATAAAGTACGGCAGGCGTGATTTTCAGCGCTTCGAACACTCCCAGCGGCGTGCGAATGCGCTCGCGAGCCTCGACGTGGAAGCTGAACACATAACGCGTCGTTCCGCTGAAGACGTCGTACTCGTAGGTGGACCCGGGAGTGAGACTCTGCGTTAGCGCCATCATCGCGCCCGAAATTGGGCCCCAAGGATCGCTGGAGATGAACTGGCGGACTACTACTTTGCGAGGATTTTTCATCTGCGCCGTAACCAGGCGGTGCAAACGATCGAAGCTGATCGAGTATTCATCAAAGCGGCGGTTCTCGGATTGACGCTGATAGACTCCCGCCGGCGCAAGCGAACCCATCGCAAAGTTCTCGGCCATGTAATCACGCATCTTGAAGAGCACATCGACGATCGAGGTGGTCTCGATCCATGCTTGGGCTTTCCACTGCGACGTATCCTTTTTGTTTAGATGCAACTCGAGGCGAGCGCGCGCGGCCGGGATTCCAATCCACGAGGCTTCGTAAACTAATCTTTCACCGTCATGGAAAGGTATCGGACCCGCGCTGTAAGACGGCACCCGGATGCTCGATGGGAGCGCCTGCGGGGTGGGCGAGACCGAGGGACGCGGGTGGTGCTTGCGTGGATGCGCTGAGTCGAATGGAGCAGCGACCCCGGCGCCGCCTATCGTGAGCGCGAACATTCCGATTGCGAGAAGAGCTGCGCCCCGCCTGCATAATCCACGCGAGCGCCTGGCGGCCGGGCGCGCATTCGACGCGGGCTCGTTACTTGCAATTGAAAACATGATACCTGATAATTTTGACCGATCGGGGAGGAACGTGAAATGAGGAAGAGCCGACTTATTGTGGGAGCCGCCGCCATTTGCGCCGCGCTCGCGATTCCTTACGCCGCACGCGCCCAATCCG
>JAJZAG010000317.1 GCA_021799555.1 Deltaproteobacteria bacterium
CCGTTGTGATTGCGGCCAGCGTCGCGAGCGGGATTCGCACCGGCGCTTCGTTGCGAGGCGCCGTGCGGGACCAGCGCGGATTTGTGAAAATTGCAATCGACACCATCAGGCAGAAAAACGCCTGCGCCGTCCCCGCGTGCGCCACGGCGATCGGCAACGGCAACTCGAACAGTACCGTGAGACCGCCAAGAATCGCCTGCACGATGATCAGCCCGAACGCACCCGCAATCGTGTTGCGCACCCATTTGCGCGGCTCGACCCGCCACGCCCACCCCATCAGGACGAGCGTCAGCGTCACCACGAGCGCAGCGACCACACGATGCCCGAACTCGAAACGGATCCCTCCCTGCCAGGCCGGAATCAATTTCCCGAACGCAAGCGGCCAGTCGGGAACCGCAAGCGCCGATCCGGTCGAGGTCACCAGCCCGCCCACGAAGATCAGGCAGAAGGTCGCGCCCGCCGCAAGCATCGCGAATCGATGCAGCGCGCGTGCGCGAGCGTACGAATTTTCGCTTTCAGTCATTCTCCCAGCGGAGTCCAGTCCTCAATCAGCGGCCGCCGTCGCGTGTTCGACGACCTGCCATTGCGGAAGGTGATCCGCCTCCGATTCGGGCGAGCTGTACTCGTAAGGCCCGCGATACACCGCCGGAATCGGACCCGGCCAGTTGCCGTGCCCCGGCGGCGACGGCGCGCTCCACTCGAGAGTGTTGGCGTTCCACGGATTTTCAGAGGCCTTCTCGCCCTTGAAATAGCTCCAGATCATGTTCGCAAGAAAGATGAACTGCGCGCTACCGAGCACGAAGGCGCTGATCGAGATGAACATGTTGATCGGCTCGAGCGGCTTTAAGAAATCGTACTGCGTCGGGTTGTAGATTCGGCGCATGTGACCGCCCATGCCAAGTATATGCATCGGAAAAAACGTGCAGTTGAACGCGACGAACGTAATCCAGAAATGAATCTTGCCCAGAGTTTCGTTCATCATACGTCCGAACATTTTCGGATACCAGTAAGTCACTCCCGCGAAAATTCCAAACAAACTCCCGCCAAACAGCACGTAATGGATGTGCGCGACGATAAAATAGGTGTCGTGGATGTACATATCGACCGGCGTGCAGGCCATAAAAATCCCCGATAATCCGCCGATTACGAACATCGCCACGAACGACAGCGCATTAAGCATCGCTGTCGTGTAATGGATGTTTCCCTTATACAGCGTGCCGAGCCAGTTAAACGTCTTTATCGCCGACGGCACCGCGATCACCATCGTACTCAGCATGAAACCGGTCCCGAGTTCCGGATCCATCCCGGACTGGAACATATGATGCCCCCATACCATCCACGACAATCCCGCGATCGCGCAGATCGCGTACACCATCGCGCGGTATCCGAAAATCGGCTTGCGCGAAAACGTCGCGATTATCTCCGACGCGATCCCCATCGCCGGCAGGATCATGATGTAAACCTCGGGATGGCCGAAGAACCAGAACAGATGCTGCCAGAGAATCGGCTCACCGCCCCCGGCGGGCAAAAAGAAATGCGTCCCGCCCATCCGGTCGAACAACAACAACGCCAGCGCCGTGGTCAGCACGGGCAGCGCGAGCAGCAGCAATATTGCCGTGATAAACAGCGCCCAAATCACCAGCGGCATCCGGAAGAAATACATCCCCTTGGTCCGCATGTTGATAATCGTCGTGATGTAATTGATTGCGCCCATCAGCGATGACACGCCGAGCACGATGATGCTGATACACCAGAGATTCTGACCCCAATCGACCCCGGTATAGATCGGAACCGCGCTCAGTGGCGCGTAGGAGGTCCATCCCGCCGCGGCCGGACCGCCCGGCACAAAGTAGGACGACAGCATGATCACTCCCGCAACGGCGCCCACCCAGAACGAAAGCATGTTGAGCTTGGGAAAGGCCATGTCGCGCGCCCCGATCATCAGCGGAATCAAAAAGTTGCCAAAGCATCCGACCAGAATCGGCATCACGACGAAGAAGATCATGATCGTCGCGTGCATCGTAAGCGTCGAATTGTAGGTCGCAGCCGTAATCGCGCTGTCGTTTTGCACCGACTGCGGGAAAAATCTGAGAAAGCTGAACTGGGTGTCGGGCCAGGCCAGGTCCAGCCGCATCAGCATCGCCATCAGCCCGCCAATCGCCATCATGAACAGCGCCATGAACAGAAATTGGCGCCCAATCATCTTATGATCCTGCGAGAAAATGTACGTGCGCCAGAAGCCGAGCTCATGATGCTCGGCGTGCGCGCTCCCAATCGCAATCGCTGCCGTGCTGCTCATCTGAGGAATTCTCCTCCGCGCCTCCAGGCGCGGGACTCATCCCTTACTGGTTGGCGTTTGCGTACTGATCCTTGAGCCACTTCTGAAAGTCCGCCTCCGACTCGACCGTTAGCGTCCCCTGCATCCCCGAATGACCGAATCCGCACAACTCAGCGCACGGGATCGCGTACGTCCCAGTCTTGGTCGCCTCGAACCAGACCTTGATGACACGCCCGGGCACCGCGTCCTGCTTAAGCCGCAAGTTCGGCACAAAAAAGCTGTGGATTACGTCCTTCGAGGCGAGGTCGATTCGCACCACCTGGTTGACCGGCACGTGCATCTCATTCTCGACGGTTACGTCGTCCTTGGTGCCAAGCTTTCCGTCCGGACCTGGATACGTGATCTCCCAATTGAACTGCTTGGCGGTGACATTATAGAAGACCTGACCCGGCGGGCCGTTCTCCTTGACTTCCGCCCACGTTGAACGGCTCATCAGCGCAAGCACGATCATGATCACCGCGGTTGCGCTGGTCCATATGACCTCGAGCCGAGTGTTGCCCTCGATATATTCCGCCTTGCGCCCCGGACGGCTTCGATATTTCACGAGAAAGACGGCCATCGTGATAGTCACGGCGAGCCATGTGATCACGACGATCCAGAAGATCAGCGAGAAGAGCCAATCGATCTGTGGTCCGAAGGTGGAAACATCGTGCGGGAAATACATGTACTCCAGCATCTTGAAAGCCTCACCCTGGGCGCGTCTGCGCGCATCACGGCATTCGTCGTTGCGATCGTTTGATTGAGTTTTGCAAGTTCGAGCGCGAACGTTTGCCCATAATCGCCGCGAGATTATGCGCATCGGCAATTAGATTTGTGAAATGAAAAATTCTGCTTTTCCCATCAATCAGCGCTAACGCAAAATAACAGACGTAAGCGAAATTTGCCAACAGATTCGTGGACTTTTTCGAGTTGGAGCTGAAACCTCGCATCGAAATATCAACCCCACCTGCAGGCCCAGCTATGAATATGCCTGCTTTTGAATTCCTCAAATTTTGATGCAGTCACGATTTCTACTAATCCCGCTTGCGCCGATTGCTTCTGCATCGACCCTCGGCCTTCTTCCCTTTCTGTAACGCCACCCGTTTGGCCGCGCATCGCCTTTCCGCTAAAACTCCCATGTTGCGCGAATGGAGGTCGAGAGTTCCTATGGCGGATCGTGTCGCGACATTGGCTCAAGGTTTCGAACGGCAGACCAGAAAATACGGCGAGCGGACCTTTGTCCAGGACAAAATCAATAAACAATGGCGCAATCACTCCTTCGCCTCGATTTCAGCCGCCGCCGGCCGCTTGCGCGCCGGTTTGATGCGCTTGGGGCTCGCGGCCGGCGATCGAATCGGAATCCTCTCAGACAACTCTCCCCAGTGGATCGTCGTCGATCAAGCCGCGCTAGGGATGGGCGCGATCGTGGTTCCGCTGTACACCACCAGCGGCGCTGAAGAGACCCGCCATGTGATTGCGGATTCGGGCGCCGCGGTCGTCGCCGCAAACGGCGCCAACCTCGTCAGCAAACTCCTGGCGCTCGCGCCTTCGCTGCCGGATTTACGGGCGATCATCGCGATTCACCACGGCGCTGAACCGCGGCCATCCCTCAACGGCGGTCCTCCCGTCTTGACGCTCGATTCGGCCAGTGCCGATCCTCCGGCTGCGCTGGTCAGCGGGTCACCCGACGACCTCGCGACCATCATCTACACCTCGGGCACCACCGGACCCTCCAAGGGCGTGATGCTCACGCACGGGAATATCCTTGCCAACTGCGCCGACGCACTCGAGGCGCTGACGCTCAACGACTCCGACCAGACGCTATCGGTTTTGCCGATCGCGCATTCGTTCGAGCGCACCGCCGGTTACTACGCCGTTATGATGGCTGGCGGAACGATCGCCTTCGCCGAAGGACTGACATCGATCGCTTCCGACCTGCAGGAGATCAATCCCACCGTGCTGCTGGTGGTGCCACGCCTGCTCG
>JAJZAG010000028.1 GCA_021799555.1 Deltaproteobacteria bacterium
GAACTTACTTCAGATTTTCGTTGGCGAACTCCCAGTTGACCAGGTTCCAGAACGCTTCGACATATTTGGCGCGCGCGTTTCGATAGTCAATGTAATAGGCGTGCTCCCACACGTCGCAAGTCAGGACCGGCTTCTTGCCATCCTTGATCGGGCATCCCGCATCGTGCGTCGCTTCTATCGCGATCGAGCCGTCGGCGCTCTTCACCAGCCATGCCCATCCGCTGCCGAAATGGGTCGTTGCCGCGTCGCTGAATTTCTTTTTGAATTCGTCGAAGCTGCCGAAGGCCTTTTTGATCGCGTCGGCCACGGGTCCTTTGGCCTCGCCACCCGCATGCGGCGCGAGCGACTTCCAGTAGAAACTATGGTTGAAGTGCTGCGCGGCATTGTTGAACAGCCCTCCTGCCGGGGCGATCTTGATGATCTCCTCGAGCGACTTGCCTTCGTTGGGCGTTCCCTTGATGAGGTTGTTGAGATTGTTGACGTAGGTAGCGTGATGCTTTCCATGGTGGAACTCGAGCGTTTCAGCCGAGATGTGCGGCTTCAGCGCGTCCATCGCGTATGGCAACTTGGGAAGTTCGAAGGCCATTTTATGACACCGTCCTTTCCTCGCCGGGATCGGCCAGAGCCGATCGGCCAGGCGGCTTTGAGTGGATTTTTGCGCGCAAAAGGCGCGGGATTCCGCGACTTTCCCCGGTCATTCTACCGCCCGTAGTTTTCCGCTTGCAAGCAAGCGTTGCGCGCGTCCGGCTAATGCTTTCGCACGGCCCGCAGGTAGACGGCAAGATCGTCAATTTGCGCCGGGGTCAGTCCGGGAATCGCGCGCATGTTGTGCGTCGCGCGCTTGGGCACATAGCCCGGCGGATAGGCGAGATGCAGCACCCGGTCGGCGATCAGCGCACGCGGCGAGCCCGCGATTGCGGGACCCTGGGTGCCGTCGAGATTCGGATTCGGGTTGTGGCACACGATACAGTGCGTGACATACACGAGCCGTCCGCGCTCGATCGCATCGGGCGGGTTGCTCTTACCGCATCCCGCGAACAAAATCGCCGCGGTGACGGCGATTTTCGCAGCCGGCAAGACTCGCGAGGTCGGCTTCCGCAAAATCAATTTCCGGCGGATTGCGCGCGTCTGCGCGCGCGCCACCTCGCGAGCATCGCCGGCAGCTCGTCCTGCATAAACTCGAAGAACTCGAGCGTCTCAGCAAGCCGTGCGCCGGCTGGCGTTTTGCGGCCAACCACCTGAACCCCCTCGCGCAGCACGCGCGCGCATCGCTCCAGCACGTCGTCCTTGCGCGCGATCGCCTCGTACCAGACTTCGCTATGGACGCGATAATGCTCGCGGCGCGAGCCGGGCACGGTCTCGCGGCTGACGAGGTTGATCTGAACGAGGTAGCGGATCGCGCCCGAGATCGCGGCCCGGCTCACCTGGAGCGCCGCAGCCAGCTCGGCGGCCGTCATCCTGCCCGCGTCGGTGGTCAACAGCGCCGCGAAGATCCGCGCAGGCATCCGCGGAAATCCGGACGCGGCGAGCGTGGCGCCCAAGTGTTCGACCAGTTCGGCGCGGCCGCCGTCGCGCTTTTCAATCTTCACAATTTTGTGAAATTATTGTAGCTTTCGAACGATGTCAATCGCATGTGGCGACCTGCCGGGGAACTCGGGCGATGAGTGAGCTCAACTGGAAAGCCGCGCGCGGGCTCGCGCAGCTTCTGATCTGCCTCGCAATCCTGTTGTTCGTACCCGCCCGCAGCCTCGATTACTGGCAGGCGTGGGCTTTCCTGACGCTATTTTCCGCCTCGGTGATGGCAATCACGCTATACTTGGCGAAATACGACCCCAAGCTCCTCGAGCGGCGCACCAAAGCCGGCCCCGGAGCCGAGCGCCGGTTCCGCCAGAACATCATCCAGGCCCTCGCGGCCCTGTCGTTCGCCGCAGTGCTGATTATTCCGGCAAACGATCATCGCTACGGATGGTCGGCGATGCCGTGGTGGATGTCCTTGGCAGGAGACGCGGTCGTTGCGCTGGGGCTGTTTATCGTTTTTCTTGTTTTCAAAGAGAACAGTTTTACCTCGGCGATTATCGAAGTCGATTCGGAGCAGAAGGTCGTCTCGACCGGGCCGTACGCGATCGTGCGTCATCCCATGTACGCCGGCGCGCTCGTGATGATCATCGGGATGCCGCTCGCGCTCGGTTCATGGTGGGGATTGCTGACCGTGATTCCAATCGCGCTCGTGATCGTGTGGCGGCTAATCGACGAAGAGGAATTTCTCGCCCGTAATTTGGCGGGCTACGCGGAATATCGCATCCAAGTGAAGTATCGCCTCATACCGCATCTGTGGTGACCGCGGCTCGGTTCTGATCCGCCGCCGTGCAACGGCCCGGTCGATAAAGCGACCGAATTGACGTTCCGCGCCGTGCGCATCCGCCGCCCGCTCAGAATTTGCCGTGACGGCCTGCGCCGGCGGCGAAGCGCGATGCACCTTCGCGGGTCTCGCCGGAATTGATCGTCGCGATTCCGTGGCGATACTCGTTGGCGATCGCCTCCGGAAGCGGCAGTGTCCACGCTTCGTACGCCGACATCCGGTCCGAGCGCAGGCAACGCTGCGGAAACGCGGCGATCTGACTTGCGAGCGCGCGTGCGGCCGCGAGCGCGCCACCGTTCTCGACAATTCGATTCGCAAGCCCCATCGTGAGCGCCTCGTCGCCGGACACGCCGCGCCCGGTCAGGATCATGTCCATCGCCCTGCTCATGCCGATCAGCCGCGGCAGGCGGATCGTGCCGCCGTCGACGAGCGGCACGCCCCATCGCCTGCAATACACGCCGAACACGGCGTCGCGCGCGGCCACGCGCAGATCGCACCACAGCGCGAGTTCGAGTCCGCCCGCGACCGCGAAGCCTTCCACCGCCGCGATGACCGGTTTGCCGAGCAGCATCCGCGTGCATCCGAGCGGGCCATCACCTTCGGCGGTCACGCGATTGCCGCGTTCGGTCGCCACGGCTTTCAGGTCGGCGCCCGCGCAAAAGCATCCCTGCGCTCCGGTCAGGATCGCCACCGCGAGCGACGCGTCGGCGTCGAAGCGGCGAAACGCTTCGGCCAGCGCGAACGCGGTCGGACGATCGACCGCGTTGCGCGCCTCGGGGCGATTGATCGTTACGATTGCGATCTGTCCGTCGGTTTCGTAATTGACGTTGCTCATCGCGAAGCTCTCCTTGCGGTCGCGCCGGGGTTATTTTCGCGGCCCACCGATTTCGCCCTCCGCATGCGCGGCCGCGCTGGCGCGCTCGTCGTGCGCCTTGCTCGAGGCGGCGGTCTCGCCGATCGAAAAGACCAGATGAACCGTCCCGAGCCGCGCCTCCCGGCGCAGGCGAAAGCCGCTTTGCTCGAACACGGTCAGCATCTGCCGATTGTCGGCCAACACGTCGGCTTCGAACTCGGTGATGCCGCTGGCGCGCGCAAGTTTCGCCAGATGCTCGAGCAGCAGCGTCCCGACGCCGCGGCCGTGGTGCTCGTCAAGAACCGCGAACGCGACTTCGGCGCGCGCAGGCTCGGCGGCACGGATGTAGCGGCCCACGCCGATGAAGCGCTCGGCCTCGGCGTCACCGAAGGTTGCGGCAAGCCCGACGTGATCGCGGAAATCCAGTTCGGTCAACCGCGCCAAATCCGAATCGCTCAACTCGCGGCGCATCGCAAAAAACCGGTTATGCACCGACGCGGGGCTGAGCCCGTGAAAATGTTCGAGCAGCCGGCCCTTGTCGTCGGGACGGATCGCGCGGATGCGGATTTTCGCGCCGTCGCGCAGCGTCTCGTGCACATTGTACTCGCGAGGGCTGGATGGAACGCTTTCGGAAGGCATCGCAAATGAAACTACTATAGCTGCCGCGCGCAGCCCAACCTCGGCCACGCGCGATCGCGAACGCGCGGTTGTGATCCGCCCCGCGCTTGCGCTACAGGCAGGAGGTGGACAACCGCATCCAATGAGCGCCGGCACTATTGAAAATACCATCAGGGACAAGGTCGCGATCGTCGGCCTCGGCGAAACCGCCTACTATAAACGCGGGCAGGCTCCTGTCAGCGAATTCCGGCTCGCGCTCGAGGCGATTATCCGCGCCTGCGACGACGCCGGCGTCCGTCCCGCCGAGATCGACGGTATCGCGTCGTACAGCAACGACCGCAACGACTCGGTCCGCGTCGCGACCGCGCTCGGACTGCCCGAGCTGCGCTTCTCGAACATGTTCTGGGGCGGCGGCGGCGGCGGCGGCTCCGGGGCGATCGGAAACGCCGCCGCGGCGATCGTCGCCGGCTACGCCACCACCGTGATTGTGTATCGCGCGCTCGCGCAGGGACAGTTCGGCCGCTTCGGCCAGACTCCCGCGATGAACACCATCTCCGGACCGATCGCCTACACCTGGCCCTACGGGATGTCGACGCCGGCGCAGTGGATCGCACTGCGCACCCGCCGCTTCATGCACGAGCATCACGTCTCGCAGGACGCCCTCGCCGCAATCGCGATGGCGTGTTATCACCACGCGCAGTTCAATCCGCGCGCGATAATGTACGGGCGTCCGCTGACACGCGCGATGTATGACGAGTCGCGATGGATCGTCGAGCCGTTCCATCTCTACGATTGCTGCATGGAGAATGACGGCGCCGCCGCCGTGCTCCTCACCAGTAGCGAGCGCGCGCGCGATCTCAAGCAGCGCCCCGCCTACGTGATGGCGGCCGCGCAAGGCTCCGATTACAGGCAGGGCGCGGGCGCTGAGAATCTACCCGACTACACCACCTCGAATTTCAAGACCCTCGCGCCGCGGCTCTATGCGATGGCGGGAATCAAACCAAACGACGTCGATGTCGCCCAGGTGTACGAGAACTTCACCGGCGCCGTGATGACCAGCATCGTCGAGCACGGCTTCTGCCATCCCGACGAAGTGATGGACTTCTGCACCTTCGAGAACCTCACCTGGCCCAGTGGCAAGCTGCCGCTCAACACCAGCGGCGGCAATCTGGCCGAGTGCTACATGCACGGTCTGGAACTTATCATCGAGGCCGCCCGCCAGATCCGCGGAACCTCAACCTGCCAGGTCAAGGACGCGGAGATCGCGTTGGTCGCGTCGGGACCAATGGTCGCGCCGGTAAGCGACTTGCTCCTGCGCCGATGAGAAAGGAAAACCCCGATGAGCAATGATCGCGCCGCAGCAAATCGCAATACCTACCTCCCGGCCGGGATGCCGGCGCCGGCGGCCTCGCGCGACGCACTCGACTGCGAGTTCTACGAAGCGGCCCGCCGCCACGAGCTTGTCGTGCAGCGATGCGGCAAGTGCGGGACCTTCCAGTTTCCCGCCGAATGGATTTGCCACAAGTGCCACGCGTTCGATCCCGGATGGCATCGCGTGTCCGGTCGCGCGCGTATCTATAGCTGGGAGCGCGTATGGCATCCCGCGCATCCCGCGCTCAAGAACGCCTGCCCGTATTTGGTGGTCGTCGTCGAGCTTGAAGACGCCGGCGGCGTGCGGATGGTCGGAAACCTGCTCGGCGACCCGCTCCAGGAAGTCCGGATCGACGCTGCCGTCGAGGCGGTCTTCGAGGACCACCCCGAGGGCCATGCGCTCATCCAGTGGCGGCTCGCTGCGCGGTAGAGACGGACTCGCTTCACGAAAATTCCGCGGCGCCGCCTTGCTGGTCCGTTTGACTCGTCGCCGGCGCAACCGGCACCAGGGAATTGACACCGCCGGTTTTCATCGCGACGGCCGCGATTGGCGCGATTCCGTGTAACCGGGGTTCGACCGAGTGAGCACCGTTGCGATCGGGACTCGCACCGGCGGCAATCGCCAACTCATTGCGGGCTTGCGATGCTGATACGCCGCCGCGAACGATCGCACTACCACGGCAATCCGCACAGGTCGATCGACCCGCCGGGCCATTCGCGCGCGGTTAGTTGCAGAATCAACGTTTCCTCCGGATACGTCGTGATTCCCGCGGGCTGCCAGAATCTGGTCGGACCGGCGACGCGCACCCATCCGGCCTTCTCGTAAACAGGAGCGACCGCGCGCCGGCAGATCAGCAGACCAAATTCCGCATCGAGCCTCGCGCGCATGACGCCCTCCGCCGCGAGCATCATCGCCAAAGCAACGCCGCGCCTGCGGTAGGCCGGTTTGGTCACGACGTTTCCGACGCCGCCGACGCGCACCCGCTCCGCCGCCGCGGCGGCTTCCCGCGCCACGAGCGTCAGGCTGCCCACCAGGTTCCCATCTATACGGGCGGTGGCGTACCACTGGCTCGGCGCCCACTGATAAGCAATTTGCCCGAACACCTCATCGGTCCATCGTTCGAGTTCCGCGCGCAACTCCTCCGCGATCTCGGCCGCGCTCTCGATGCGCACTTCGACAGCTTGGGAAGGCATCACTCGCACCCCGCCAAGGGATCAATGCTCCCGGCGCTTTGTGATCTCATCGATCGCGGCGAGATCTTCAGCCGTCATCTTCCATCCGCAGGCTTTGACGTTCTCGGCGACCTGCTCGGGCTTGGTCGCGCCGGAGATCACGCTGGAGACCTCCGGTTGCGCGGCGAGCCAGCTTGTCGCGAGCTCGACCATCGAATGCCCCGTGGTGCGCGCGTACGCCTCGAGCTTTTCCAGGATCGCGAAGTTCGCGTCCGAGAGCATTTGCGCGCCGCGCGGACCCCACGCTCCGAGGCGCGTATCCTTCGACGGCGCCTGACCGCGGCGGTATTTACCGGTCAGAAAGCCGCTCGCGAGCGGAAAGTACGGCAGAATTCCCACGCCGAAATGGCGGCATGCGGGAACCAGCTCGCGCTCGACGCGGCGGTCTAACAGATTGTATTGATTCTGCGCCGAAACGTACGCCGCGCTCCCGCTCGCGCGCGAGATCATCGCCGCCTCCGCGACCTGCCATCCCGCGAAATTGCTCGAACCGATATAACGGACCTTGCCCGCGCGCACGAGATCGTCGAGCGCCGCGAGCGTCTCCTCCTGCGGCGTCATCGGGTCGGGCGCATGGATTTGATACAGATCGATATAATCGGTTCCGAGGCGCTTAAGACTCGCCTCGGCCGCCGCCATGATATACCGGCGCGAGCCGCCTTTTTGATACGGCCCATCGCCCATCGGCATCCCGAACTTACTCGCGATCAAAATCTCGTGGCGGCGATTCCCAAGCGCCCGGCCGAGCATTTCTTCAGACTTTCCGCGCCCGCCGTAAATGTCGGCGGTGTCGAACAGCGTGATTCCCTCGTCGAGCGCGCGTGCGACGACGGCGCGCGTCTGCTCCGCGTCGATCCGCATCCCGAAATTGTTACATCCGAGTCCCGCGAGCGAGACCTGCAAACCCGAGTTGCCGAGTCTTCTATATTCCATGCCCGATAATGTTTCGGAGCACACCGCCCCGTCAATCACCACCCCCGCGCGCTGAGGCTTGCGCGATTGCGCGATAGGGTCGTATCGTCGCGAGGAGACCGCGATGGACTCGCACCCGGAAAATCCCTCTTCGCCCGCCGATCTGATCGATCTCGTCCGTTATCCGATTCTCGATCTCGAGGCGCCCGCCGCGCGCGCTCTCGCCCGCGATTGCCGCGCGCAGCTCGACCGGACCGGAGCGTGCGAGCTGCCGGACTTTCTCAAGCCCGCGGCGGTCGCGGCGCTTGTCCGCGAAGGCGACGAGCTTGCCAAAGCCGCTTACCACAGCGTCGTGACCGGCACGGCCTATCTCGAAAAACCCGATCCGTCGTGGCCGCCGGAGCATCCGCGCCGCCATTTCGATCAGACCTCGGTCGGCGTGGTCGCGTACGATCAGTTTCCCCGCGATTCGCCGATGCGCCGGCTGTTCGAGTTCGATCCGCTGATGGAATTTATCGCGGCGGCGATCGGCAAGCCCAAGCTCTACCGCTACGCCGATCCGATGGGCGCGCTAAATCTTGCGGTGATGGGCGACGGCGAGCGGCTCCATTGGCATTACGATCAGACCGATTTCGTCACCTCAATCGCGCTGCGCCCCGCCGAGTCGGGCGGTGATTTTGAATACGTACCGCTAATCCGCAGCGCCATCGACGAAAACTATCCGCGCGTCGCGCGCCTGTTCGCCGGCGATATCGCAGACGTGGTCCGCGTGCCGATGCGTCCGGGAACGCTGCTGCTGTTCGAGGGCCGCAATTCAATCCATCGCGTGACTCCCATCCGCGGACGCACCACGCGCCTCGTCGCCCTGCTCGCATACGACACCAAGCCCGACACGCGCAGCAGCATGACCCTGCAAATGGCCCGCTATGGGCGGACCGCGTAGCCGCAACGCCGGCTCGAAACGCGCGCCCGCCGCGACCCGCACCGAGCGCGACCGGATCGGCACGCTCGAAATTCCGCGCCGCGCGCTCTACGGAATTCAGACCGCGCGCGCCGCCGCGAATCTGTCGTTTTCGGGACGCACGCTGGGCGATTATCCGCTCCTGATCCGCGCACTGGCGAACGTTAAAATCGCGGCGGCACGCGCGAACCTTGACGCGGGCGTAATCGACGCGCGCATCGCGCGGACGCTCGAGCGCGCATGCCGCACCCTCGCCGCGAGCGAGCATCGCCGGGAGCTTATCGCCGACCCGCTCGGCGGCGGCGGAAATATCGGCATCAATCAGAATATCAACGAAGTGATCGCGCACCTCGCAAGCGCCGGCGCACGGCGCGGGACGCCGCGAATCGATCCGAAGTTCCAAGTCAACGCGTCGCAATCGACCGCCGACGTGTGCGCGACCGCCGCGCGAATCGCGATTATTGAAACCGCGCGTCCGCTCGTGGCCGCGCTGGAGGATTGCGCGCGCGCCTACCGCGCAAAAGCGCGCGCGCTTAAGCGCGTGACCACGCTCGCGCGCACCTGCCTGCAGGACGCGCAGCCGGCCTCGCTCGGCGATTTTCTTTCCGGCCATGCTGCCGCGATCCAACGGCGCACCGCCGCGCTCGCGCGCAGTGTGCGCGCGCTGCGCCGCGTTAACCTTGGCGGCACCGTGATCGGCGCGGGAAATGGCGCGCCGCCCGCCTACCGCCGAGCGATCCTGCGCCGTCTGCGCGAGGCAACCGGCCTCGATCTCGCCGCGCGCGCGAATCTCTTCGACGCCGCGCAGAATTGCGACGATCTGGGCGCGGTCGCCGCCGAACTCGGGATGCTCGCTGAAGCGATGATCAAGATCGCGCAGGATTTGCGCCTGCTATCGTCGGGCCCAAAGGCCGGCTTCGGCGAGATAATCCTGCCAGCGGTGCAGGAAGGTTCTTCGTTCTTTCCCGGCAAGATCAATCCTGTCGTTCCCGAGTCTTTAATCCAATGCTGCTTCCAGGTACTGGGCCACGAGCGCGCCGCGCGGCTCGCGCTCGAACGGGGCGAGCTGAACTTGAACGTTTTCGAAGGCGCGGCGGCGATAAATATCCTGGACGCCTGCGCGATTCTCGAACGCGCGACGCGCCTATTCACGACGCGATGCGTCGATGGGATCCGGGCAAACGAACCGCGATGCGCCGCGCTGGCCGCGTGCGCGCTTCCGGAGCCGCAGCACACGGGGGCCTTGCGGCAGCATCGGCGCACGAATCGAGCAGGATAGAATCGACATCCCGCGCGGCGCTCGAAATAAGGCGCCGCCGGCATCAAGTAGCTTCTGCCGCCCGCGTGCGATTCGAGACGCTCGGCCCAATCCTCTTGGATAATCGACGCGCGCGTTCGCGCGCGTGTCTCGGCTCGCGCGCGAGAAATCCCGTATTCTCCACCGATCGCAGCCCCTCTCTAATCCTGAAAAGCCACCGGCACGCTAGACGCTTACCGTCCGTGGACGCCGAGCCATCGGCGGCGGTCTTCAACGATCGGACGGCGCTCTTTGAGAAGCGCGTAAGCCTCATCGAATGACATCGCGCGGCGCGTCTTTAGAAACCACGCGACGACCAGCGGCGCGCGCTCGCATCCTTCTTCGCAATGCACCAGCACGCGCCAACCCTTCCGCAGATGCTCGTCGATCAGCGCGGCGGTGTCGTTCATCGAATCGATCCCGCGCGCAAGAATCGGCATGTGAATCGCCGCGGCAGGTTCGCCTTCGGGCTGGTCAGGCAAAACGTTGATGATCACGCCGTCAAAGCGCTGCGCGTCCTGCAAATCGCCGACGAAAAGGTTATCGATAATTTCGCTGGCGCCCCACGCCACAGCCATCGCGTCACCCCGCCAGAAGCGCGTTTCAGGCGGCGCCTTCCTTGTCCATCGCACCGATAGGGGTCCGCACGTCAAACACGGATACAGCCGGAGTCCATTCACGCGATCGCCTTGAAGTCGACCTTGCCGGCGTCGGTGACGCGTCTGGAGGCGTCAAGCACTTCAAGCGAGACCAGGTTGCCTTTATCGTCGTAGTCCAGGATCACGCCGGGCTTATCCTCATCGCTTTCAGCCACGGCAACGTTTTCTCTTAGGATTACACTCAGCGTATCGGTCTTTCGATCGTAACGGACCTTCATGGCTACTTCTCCCAGTACTTTTCGATCTTACTCGTCCGATAGACAGTGACCACCTCGGCAGTCGCGGAGCTCACGTCTACAATAACGCGAACCAAGTACGTCCCATCCGCAAACCGGATCCGCGACTGAAAAATTTCTCGGCCCGGCCGCATGCGGAGATGTTGTTCGGGGGCGCCGAGCACCCGAGCAACGACGGACTCGGAAATCCCTCGGCGCTCTACAACGCTAGCGATAATTTCGCTGGCGCCCCACGCCACAGCCATCGCGTCACCGCATCAACGCGGCGAGAGCGGACGCGCCCGCGCTGCTCGAATTGGTTTCTTCAAGCTGCGCGCGCTCGACCATCTTGCGCCACAGTGTTTTCGGATTGGCGCTGAAGACCGCCGAAGTATCGACCGGCTCGACATACCAGGAGCCGCTCTGAATCTCACCGCGCAATTGCCTCGGCAGCCATTGCGCGCGGCCGTAATAAACGCGCAGCGTGCCGGGGTCCGGATTGCGCTTGATAAAGCCCTCAACCGCCGCGCTCGAGTCCATCCAATACAAATCTCCCGCCACTAAAGTCGCGCCCGCCGGAGCCGACGAAGCGCGCGCCAGCAGCACGGGAGCATTTATATCGACCGGTCCGCCAAAATCCGCGACCATATCGCCGATACGGCCGCGCGCGTCGGGGAGAAGCGTTTTGACCGGAATCGTCGTGGGCTGATTGATAATCACGCCAGCGACCAGCGGCGCGGGATTTCCCGGCAGCAGCAGGATCACGGTTTGCTCGAAAATCGGATCGCCAAGATTCGGCGTCGCGACCAGCATCACCGGCGGTTTCGCCTCGACCTGCGCGCGCGCCGGCGCGGCGCTCGCGGCGCAGAGTATCGCCACGAACATAATCGCGAGCCATGCGCGCGGCGCCAGCGCGTTGCGCAGCCGCGCCGATAAACGATAGTCACCCATCACATTATAAACGATACCATATCGAGCCTTACGAGAATCCCCGCGCGCCGGTCAACCCGCGGGACCGGATGTCGAGGACGCGCCAGCTATCGGCTCGCCGCCTGAGCAGGACGCAAGCGCCGCAGCGTCATCTCGAGCACCTCGAGAAAACCCGGATTTCGTCTTCCGCGCATTCCCTTCGGACGGATGGCATCGCTTGCGCGAAAATTCCCGTCCTGCGAACCGGCGAGCCGCGCCTCCGGCGATCGCAGGCAGCGGTCCGCGGGATAATGCGGGAGGATTTGCGGAATGCGCACCGCGGTCCGCCGGGGTCAATGGCGCATAGAGATAGTTCAATTAGTACTTCAATTTTCAGAACCGTGGCCCTTCAGGCGGAGGCGGCGCGGAGCCGCGGACGCGCCGCTCTTCGCCGCCAGGCGCACGCATCGGCGTCGTGCCGGAACTGGCCGGCGGTTCAAAAAACCCTGTCGATTCGCGGGGTTATTGGCGCATTTCGCAATTGTCAAGTTTGAGGCGTAATCGTTTCGGGCGGAAAAGCGCAAGCCGCCGGCGACCCGGCCTTCCGCCGCTTACCTAACGACTGTTAGGCGCATAGCCACGTTTGTTCATGGCTGAACAGTTCAGCCTTATGCTCGCCGCCGTTGCGTGTAAAATAGGAGCTATGGAGAACCGCCACCACGCCGCTATCGCCATCCCCTGCCCCACCGCGAATCAGCGATGGGCTTGCTGCGGCGTGCTCGCGGCGCGCGTCCGGCGCGGAGGCCGGAAGCTCGGCACATGCGCGGCGCGGGCGCTCACTGGGCGCGCGGTGGCGATGAATCGAGAGCGACGGGCGGCAAATTCGAGGACGGTGACCGAATCGGGGACGCGAATTACGCCGCGAAGCCGTCCACCGGCAAGAATTCGCGCGGCGGATGGCGGAGTTCTTCTTTTCGCGGCGCGCGTTTTTTCATCAAACGAACCCATTTCGATTCCTCCGCGCAGCGCTCTACCTTCACGATCCCGCGCGTTGACAGATTCGGCCCGCGGCGGCGAGAATCCCGCCCGGTGCAACCGACCATGTCACTAGCCGGATACCGCATAATCGACGCCGACGGCCACGTCACCGAGCCGGCCTCGCTCTACTCGACGCACATCGACCCTAAGTTCCGCGCGGCGGCGGACGCGATGCTCGCCAGCGCCGGCGGCGGCAATCTCGGTATCGTTCCCGCAATCCATCCGAATTGGCGCAGCGCCGAGCGCCCGCTTGGCGAGCGCGATGAAGTTCCGGGACTCGGCAAGCTGCCCTCGGGCCGCAACCATCCGCTCGCCTCGCCGACCGGCGGCGTCGATCCGCACGAGCGCCTGATTGATATGGACCGCGAAGGTGTCGATGTGGCGGTGTGCTTCGCGACCGTGGCGACATCCGTGTGCGGCGTCGCCGATCCCGCGATGGAGGCGGCGCTGGCGCGCGCGTATAACCGCTGGATCGGCGAATACTGCGGGGCGGCTCCATCGCGAATCAAGGCGGTCGGAATCGTGCCGCAGCGCAGCATGGAAAACTGCGTCGCCGAGGTCGAGTACCTCGCGCGCGAGCCGTGGGCGGTCGGAATTATGACGTTCGGAAATCTGGACGGGATGCTAGCGGACCATCCGTACTTCGATCCGTTGTATCGCGCCGCGGCGGAAAGCGCGCTGCCGGTCTGCTTTCACGGCGGCACCGATCGTCCGCCGTTCGCGCCCGGCCGCGCCGACGTCGGCAACAACATGTTCCTGATGCATCTGACCGGACACGTGTGGCATCAGATGCGCGCGATGGGCGCGGCGATCGGCGGCGGACTCCTCGAGCGCCATCCGAAACTCACGCTCGGATTCTTCGAGGGCGGACTGTCGTGGGTGCCGTGGTGGGCGGAGCGGATGGACGGTCACTACACGCACTTCGCGCGGCACACGCCGCATCTCGGGCGCAAGCCGAGCGAGCACATGCGCGGGCCGCGATGCTTCTACACGTTCGACGCGGACGAGGATCTGCTGCCGGAGGCGATGCGGATGATTGGGGTCGAACGCGTGATGTGGGCGTCGGACTATCCGCACTTCGACGCCGAGTTTCCCGACGCCGCCGCGATCGTCGTCAATCATCCGCGTATCGGCGCCGCCGAGAAGCGCGCGATCCTGTGCGACAACGCCCTCAGGTTCTTCACGAGGATCAAGTAGGATGCGCGCCGGAGAGAAAGTCCGGCGCGCAAGGCGGCTAATCACGAATCGTGCGGCGCTCGCGCTCGACCTCCTCGAACCATCGCGCAAGCGCGACCGTCATTCGCGCGACGCGATCGGGTTCCGCCGCGGCGAGATCGCGACGCTCCATCGGATCGTTTTCAATATCGAACAGTTGCGCGGGAGCGGGCGTGCCTCTGCGGCGTTCGGGAAGCGGCGAGTCGTCAATCGAGGTGAAAGATTCGGGCTCGTACTTCGCGCGGATATCGGCGCGCAAATCGTCCGGCGCAACCTCCATCAGCTCGCGGAGCGCCGGGCGCACCAGCTTCCACTTCCCCTCGCGCATCGCGGCGTTGCATTCACCGTCAGGCGCGTAGCGATTCCACTGCCAGAAGCGCTGGTCGGGTACCTTGCCGCGCTCGCCCGCGAGGAGCGGCAGCACGTTTACGCCGTCGAGCTTCAGATCGCGCGGCGGCTCGACGCCCGCGGCGGCCAGTATCGTCGGGAACCAGTCGGTGAAGTGGCACATCGCGTCGAGCGTGCGCTTGCCCGCGACAGCGGCGGGCCATCGAATGACCATCGGCAGCCGGATCCCGCCTTCATAGACGTAGAGCTTCGAGCCGGCGAAGCCACAGTTGAACCGGTCGGTGCAGTTGTCGCCCTTGCCGCCGAACTGCGGACCGTTGTCGCTGGTGAACATCATAAGCGTGTTGTTCGCAAGGCCGAGCGCGTCAAGCTCTTCGAGCACGCGCGCGATTCCGCGATCCATCGCGTGCAGCATCGCGTAGATCGCGCTGACCGCGGTCGTGAATTTGCCGCTCTCGAGAAACGGCTTGAGCTCCGCCTCGGGCGCCTCGAACGGGAAGTGCGGCGCATTGTATGCGAGATGAAGGAAGAAGGATTCGCGGCGATGACGGCGCAGGAAGGCTATCGCCTCATCGGTGAAGACATCGGTCAAATACCGGCCGTCGGAGCCGCTAGAGGAGCCGTTGCGATCGATTCGCCACTGCCAGTACGGATGCCATCCGCCGGAGAATCCCGCGAACTCGGTAAAGCCGCGGCGGTTCGGATGATAGCGCGCGTCGAACGCGCCGTTGTGCCATTTGCCGACGAGCCCGGTTACGTAGCCCGCTCGCGCGAGGAAATCGGCGACGGTGCGCTCGCGCAGCGCAAGCCTGTCGAGCCCGCGCGTCTCAAGCGTGTCGAGCACGCCGGTGCGATGCGGGTAGCGGCCCGTCATCAGCGACGCGCGCGCCGGAGCGCAGACCGGAGAGGCGGAGTAGTGCTGGGTCAGGCACAGGCCTTCGCCAACGAGTCGATCGAGCGTTGGCGTATGCGACGCGTTTTCGTTGAAGCACGAAAAGTCGCCGTAGCCCATGTCGTCGGCGACTATCAGCACGATATTTGGCCGCCGAGTCATTCAATCCGGTCGGTGCGGAAACGTGAGAACATAGCGCCGCAGGCGCCGATCGCGCTACAGGCCGAGGAAACCGCGCAAGGCGGGAAATTTCGCCGCAAGGCCGTGCGCGTCGGTCGATTTCGCTTCGTCGAGAACGCGTTTGAATGCATCAACATCGGGTCCACTGTTTGCAGCCGGAGCTTGCGCCGACGCGGCGATGCTTGCAAATGCGGCGGGATCGGGCGGCGCGGGAATGTCCACGCGCGGCGAGGTGCAATCCAACGCTTCGGAAAGACTCGTCACCGCGCGCCGATCGACTTCGGGCGAGTATCCGCCGCCGCGTCCGAACTTGTCGCCGAGCAGTTTCAACATCGACGTGTGATCGAAATTCAAATTACAGCAGGTGCCCGCGGTTACCAGGGGCGACGCGATTATCGCCGGCACGCGCAAGCCCGAGGTCTCGAAGACCGGGTATCGATCGCCGGGTGCGGCGGTCTCGAGCACCAGCGGCTGGGCGTGGTCGAAGAATCCGCCGTGCTCGTCGTATGTGATCACCAGCATGGTGCGGCTCCATCGCCGCGGATTCGCGATCATCGCCGCGTACACTTCGCGCATCAGACGCTGCCCGCCGAAGACCGACGAGGGCGAGTGATCGTCGGTGCCTTCCGGACCTTCGTGCGGCGCGTCGGTGTAAATCGGCTCGATGAAAATCACTTGAGGAAAGGTCGCGTCGGTTTCGAGTTGGAAATCGATCGCGAAGTGCTCGAGGCCCTTGAAGCTCTCGCCGAGCGTATAGGGAGCCCAGCTCGGCATCATCGCGAAAAACGGAAACACTCCCTGATGGTACACACGCCATCGTACGTCGTGATTATCGAGCCAATCGTACGCGAGGGTCTGGTCTGGCAGCACGATCTTGTTCCCGTCGATCAGCGAATATCCGCTCATGGCCATGAGGCGATTAGGTTGGGTGCTGGCCGGCAGGCACGAGAACCATCGGTCGCAGATCCGGAAGTGCTTTGCGAAGAAGTCGAGCATCGGAACTTGATCCGGCGTCTGGTAATTCATCACGTCGGAGTCGCCGGACGCGCTCGCGATAAAGCCGTCGAGCGCGAAGTTACCCTGTGCGTCGCGCGCGCCCATCTGCGTCGCGATATTCGCGCGCTCGTGCGGCGGATCGGGGATGCGCGGCTCGCTGAGCGCGATCGGCCAGTACTTCTGCCCCTGCCAGCTATTGGCGACGCGGTCCAACCACTGCTGATCGTCGCGCAGGCCGTTGACATCGGCGCGGCCGCCGTATCGCGCAAGGCTCAGGTAGCCGAGCATATGGTCGAACGAGCGGTTTTCCATGATCAGGATCACGATCGTGTCGATGAGGCCGAGGTCGGTGGTCATCGTGAATACCTCCGTGGCGGTGAATGCGACAGATGGTAGATGCACGGCACGGTAATCGCAATTTGTCATCGCGAATCGCCCGCGAGGCGAACCATCACGCGTGGCCGCTCAAGCGCGTTTAGCGGAACTTCGGCTTCAGGATGATCCGCGCGCCGAGGTTCATCGCGAAGACGATCAAGATCAGTATCAGCGCTCCCCCCCAAGCCTGTTCGTGCCACGACTTGTACGGGGAAATCGCATAGGTGAAGACCTGAAGGGACAGCTCCGCCATCGGGTTGTTCGGATTGAGTTCCCAGAACTGGCTACCGAAAGCGGTAAAGAGCAAGGGCGCGGTCTCACCAGTCACGCGCGCGATGGCCAGCACGATGCCGGTGATTATACCGGAGCGCGCCGAGGGCAGGATCACGCGCATGATCGCCTGATGGCGCGACACGCCGAGAGCGAGCGCAGCCTCGTAGAGTTCGCGCGAGACGCCTTTGATCGCGGATTCGGTGGTCGTGATGATCACGGGCAGCATCAGGATCGCGAAAGCGAACGAGGCGGAGAATCCGGAGAAGTGCTGAAGTGGAGCGACGAGCACCGTGTACGCGAAGAGTCCGATTGCGATACTCGGAATTCCCGACAGCACGTCGGAGAGGAAGCGCACGATAGCAGCGAATGTTCCGCGCCCGAAGTAGGTGAGATAGATGCCGGTCAGGGCGCCGATCGGGATAGCCATCAGCGCCGCGATACCGACGATAATCCCGCTGCCGACGATTCCGTTACTCACGCCGCCGCCGGGAACGCCGACCGGATGGGGCAACTGAGTAACGAAATCGAAGGAGATGGCGCCGATACCCTCGCGCACCACGTAACCAAGGATCAGCAGCAGGATTACGGCGACGCCTCCGGCACAAAAGGCCGAGACCAAGATGCCGGCGGCGCTGCGCAGATGACGCGGCGTTGTTCGCTTGGGTTCGCGCACCTAATTTTCCAACGGACGGAAGATCGTCCAGAGCAGCAGCCGCGCGACGGCGTTGACGATGACGCTGATGATGAAGAGCAACAGGCCGAGCTCGATCAGCGCGCTCAGATATACCTGGGTTGTGGCCTCGGTAAATTCATTGGCTATCACGCTCGAGATGCTATAGCCGGGGGCGAACAGCGACGCCGAGATAGCAGGCCGATTCCCGATCACCATCGTCGTCGCGATCGTCTCGCCGAGCGCGCGCCCGAGGGCTAGGATGCATGCGCCGAAGACGCCCGCGCGAGCGCCCGGCAGCACGACCATCTGGAAGCTCTGCCACCGCGTGGCGCCGAGCGCCCAAATCGCCTCGCGCTGCGTCTGCGGGATCGCCGCCATCACGTCGCGCGAGATCGCGGTGACGGTAGGCACGATCATGATCGCGAGAATCACGCCCGCGGTAAGCATCCCGACACCATAGATGGTTCCCGAAAAGAGCGGTAAAAATCCGAGATAGCGTTCGAGCAGCGGTTCGACGTAATCGCGCATCACGGGCGCCAAGATGAACAATCCCCACAGGCCATAGACGACGCTGGGAACCGCGGCCAGCAATTCAATGACAAAACTCAGCGGTGCGGAAAGTGATTGCGGGCAGAATTCCGCCAAAAATGCGCCGGAAAGAATCCCCACCACTCCAGCAATAAGTATAGCTATTGTCGAACTGACTATCGTGCCATAGATGAACGGTAACGCGCCGAATTGATTAGTTACCGGATTCCATTCGCTGGTCCACAAGAAAGACATCCCGAAGGCCGCAATCGAAAGCCGCGAGCTCCACAGCAACTCGATAAACAGACCGACGACCAGCGCGCCAAAAGCGCCCGTCGCGCCGTAAACGCAGAGCTCGAACGCCCACCCCCGGGGAACGCGCGGCAGCTTGGCGCGCACCGGAACGGGACGCGACTCGGCGGCGGCGTCAAGAGCGAGAGCCGTCGGGCGAATCCCCGAAGCGCGGGGAAAGCCCAGGCTTTGAACTGTGTTTTGTTCTTCGAGCTTAGCCATAACCTCTCTTGCGAGCGCCGTATTCGACCGCCTTCCCACGTACGAGCGAAATTGCTTTGTCCGGAGAGCGAGCAGGGTCTATCGGACAAAGACAAGTATCGGACGTGAGCGTCAGACTTTCATTTGCGCAATTATCTTGAGAGCCTGCTTCTGCACGTTGTCGGGAAGCGGAACATAATCGACCGACTGCGCGACCGACTGCCCCTTGGTTACCAGCCATTCGAGGGTGGATTTGACGAGCTTCGCACGAGCGGCATCGGAGGGTTTTTCGTACAGCATCACCCACGAATATCCGCTGATCGGATAGGAATTTGCGCCATCGGCGTCAACGATCGAGAAATTGGTCGCGCTGACGTTCGGCTTGGTGGCGGCTGCGGATGCGACGGTGTCGAGCGCAGGGTAGAGAAACTTGCCAGCTTTGTTTTCGACCTGGGCGTAGGTCATCTCATTCTCGAGCACGTAGGCGAGTTCGATATAGCCAATCGCACCGGGCGTTTGCCGGACCTGTCCGGCCACGCCTTCGTTACCTTTGCCGCCCAGGCCGACCGGCCACTGGACGCTCTTTCCGGTTCCGACTTTCTTTTTCCATTCGGGAGAGATGGTGCTCAAGAAGTCGGTGAAGATATAGGTCGTGCCGGAGCCGTCGGAGCGATGCACTACTGTAATGGGCATATCGGGCAGCTTCGTGCCCGGATTCAGTTCGGCAATCCGCGGCGCATTCCACTTGGTGATCTTGCCGAGGTAGATGTCGGCGATAAGCTCGCGCGACATGCGCAGTCC
>JAJZAG010000318.1 GCA_021799555.1 Deltaproteobacteria bacterium
ATCGGCGGCGCGTAACCTGATGCGGATCGTCGATATGCTACCGGAGAATTACGTTGTCGGACTTATCGCGATGGTCCTATCGCCGAGCGGGGAGCGGCTTGGCGATCATGTCGCCGGCACGATTGTAATTCGTTTGGATCGCCCGCAGTCCGCGATTGAAATCGTGCCCGGCGGCGACATTCCGATCTTATCGCTTACCCGCGCCCAGCAGGCGAAGCTAGGCGAGCGCGAGATGCGCCTGATCCGCGCGGCGCTTAGACGCGCTGAATCGATGCCTACGGACCGCGCTGACGCGATGCTCGCCGAAGTAAGCGAAACCCTGTGCGCGCGCCTCGAACTGCACGAGACTCCTCGCGTGGATCAGCTTAAGTTTTTGCGCAGTTTGCTAGCCGCCGCAGAACGTTACTCGGACAGGTAGCAGCCAAAGTCACGCCATCAAGCTGGATTCACGCGAGCCAGACGGGCCCGCAGTCTGGCGGCGAGCAATAGGCGCAGCAAAGTTTCAGCGAGCTTTTTAGACTAATTTGCCCTTTCTATTGCTCTTGGCCGCTTGCTAATATCGCGGTGCCAAGGGCGCAGGGCCGTGCTGCGCTCGGGTGCGGAGGATCCGTGACCGAGCCAAGTCCGCCTCAAAACGCGCGCGCAACGTTCGTGGGACGCGACCGCGAACTCTCTGAGCTTCGTCGCGCAATCGACGACGCACTCGGTGGGCACGGACGGCTCTTCTTGCTTGGCGGCGAGGCGGGAATTGGAAAGACCCGCCTCGCGGAGGAACTGGCAAATGAAGCAAGCGGGGCCGGGATGGCTGCGGTCTGGGGCCGATGCAATCCTGGAGCGCAAGGACCGCCCTATCTGCCTTTCGTTCAGGTTCTGCGGGCAGTGCGCCAAAATCGGGTCGGTGCGGACCCGCCCAACGACATCGCCAACGGCTCGGCAAGCAATGAGCTGATGAGAATCCTGCCTGAGCTTCGCGCCAGCCGAAGTCGCGCTGAGGGTCTATCAGCTTTCCAATCGGCTGAGGCGGGTGATCCCGAGAAAGCGCGAAATCGCTTGTTCGAGGCGGCGGCCTCGCAGCTCAAGCACGCGGCGCGCGCGAAACCTTTGTTGATCGTGCTTGACGACCTCCACGACGGCGGAATTGGCGCGTGGCTGATGCTGCGTTATATCGCAACTGAAATTCACGACGCGCCGCTCGCAATCGTCGTTGTGTTCCGCCAGCTCGAATTGCGCGAACTGCACGGAATCGAACCGGTCCATTCGGATCTCCTCCGTGTCGGACAGCAGATATCGCTGACAGGTCTGAGCGAAGCCGAGATCGCCGAGTTCGTGCGCGCCAGCGCCGGATACGACCCGGACCGGCGGCTGGTTTCGACGGTGTACCGCGCCACGGGCGGCAATCCGTTCTTCGTTACCGAAGTGGTGCGGATGTTGGCCGCGCGTGGGGCATTCGATCGCGCCGCGGTGCGCGACCCGGCGCGGGTGGACGTTCCCGACAGCGTGCGCGTGTATCTGCGCGGGCGGCTCGCCGCGCTGCCGGCCCGTGCCGCGCAAGTCCTCGCGACCGCAGCCGTACTCGGCAACCAATTCGAGCTCGCGCTGCTGGAAAGCGTTTGCGCACAGCCGGCCGCCGAGCTGATTGCCGCGATCGAAGCTTCATTGCGCATCGATTTGGTGATCGAGGCTCCCGGCGCCGGCCGCGACAGGGGTATCTTCCAGTTTGCGCACGCGCTGATCCGAGAAGCTATCCTCGATGATCTCGGCACCTCCACGCGGCTTCATCTTCATAAAAAGATTCTCGCCGTCCTCGAAGAGCGCTACCGTGGCGACCCCGAGCCGCACCTGGATGAGCTGGCCTACCACGCGGCGGCGGCCGCTCCGCTCGGCGAGCGCGGAAAAGCGATCGACTACGCGCAGCGCGCCGGCGAGTTTGCATACGCCGCGTTCGCCTACGAGCAGGCTGCGCACCATTGGCAGACCGCGCTCGCGATGATGGAGCAGGGCAGCTGCGACCCGAAGTCGCTCGCCGCGACGCTCGAGCGGCTCGGCGACGCGCTTTGGATTATTGAAGATGAACAGCCGCGCGCGATTGAATGCCTCCTCCGCGCCGCCCGGCTCCACGAGCGCACGGGCGGCGAGATCGAAGGAGCGCGGGTGCGCGCGCGGCTGGCAATGAAACTATCGAAACGTTCGCCGGCGATGAACGTCTCGCGCGCCCTCGAACAGTACCAGTTGGCGGAAAAAGTTCTGGGTCGCCTACCCGACAGCGAAATGCAAATCTGGCTGTACGCGGGATTCGCGGACGCCGCGATGCAGGGGCAGCGGGTCGTGGATGGCCTTGCCGCTTCGCGCCGCGCGCTCGATATCGCCAATCGCCTGGGCAGCGAACGCGGATGGCGGCAGGCGGCGGTGCGGCACGCCGATCAACTCTTCAATTGCGCCCACTTGGCCGAGGCGGTCGCGCTGGCCGATCAAGCATGGCATCGCGCGGACCAGGATGACGACCTTGATGGAGCGTTCGAGGCGGCGTGGAGCGGCGGATATTTCAATCTGACGCTGTGGGATCCGCGCGCGGCGCGGCACTGGTTCGAGCGAGAGCTCGAGCGCCCGCGGCTCAAGCAGGCCGCCTATCAGCGCCATATCCTGATGCAGCAGATTGCATTTTCATGCGTATTTACCGGCGAGCTTTCGCGCGCACGCGAGCTGCTCGCTGAGACGCCGCGCGCGCTGATCGAAGGTTTCCTATTTCTTTACGAGGGCGAATGGGAAAAGGCCGAGCGGTTGCTCGACGGCGCGCGCGAGGCGGTCTTGGCGGCGGGGAGCCGCGATCTCGCCGCGGTGCATTCGTTCTTTCAGGCGATCGTCCTCCGAGTTGCGAGTGATTTGGCCAGTGCCGATGCGTTGATTGCGCGCGCTCTCGAGAGCAGCATCCAGGGCGGCGTGATCTCCTTCGAGCTGATCCTGCGCACCGAGGCGGCCCTCATTGCGGTGAGCGGCGGCCGAATCGAGAATGCCCGTGCGCATCTGATGCGATGCCGCCAAATCATGGCGGCCGGTGAGGATTGGCGCGGGCATCGCGGGCGCGTCGCAATCGGCGAGGCTATCGCCGCCGCCGCGCAAGGCTCGGTCGCCGACGGCGCGCGCCGCTTCGCGGAAGCGATCGCGATATTCCAGCGCTATTCGCTTCCGTGGGAGCAGGCGCAGGCGCATCACCTTTGGGCGCGCGCGGTTTTGGCTGCGGGCGATCGCGCCAAGGCGCGGGAAAATTTCGCCGCCGCGCTCGCGATTTACCGCCGCTACGGTGCAGGCTCGCGATGGCTCGACCAAATCGGTGCGGAGCTCTCAAGCGCGCAGGGCGCGGCCGTCAGCCTCGCAAAGGGGCAGGAGTCCGCCGACTCGCGCCCGGTTGAGCAGTACAACGTTGCGATACTTCGCGACGAGGGCGAGTATTGGACGATTGAATTCCGCGGCGCGATCGTGCGCGTGCGAGCCACCCGGGGCCTCAGGGCGATCGCGTGTCTGTTGATCCGTGCCAATCAGCGCATCCCGGCGCGCGAGCTCGCCGCGCTCGCGCGGAGCCGCACCGCGAACGGCAGCCCGCCAAACCAGCCGCCGCGCGACGGACGGGCCGCGCTCCCGTCGCAGGCTTCCTCTGAGCGCGCGCGCGTTGTGGTGACGAAAAATATCAAATCAACGATGGCAAAGATCCGAGCGCTCGAGCCGAGCCTCGGCCGTCATCTATTCCGCAGCATCCGCACCGGCGCCTGGTGCAGCTACGCTCCCGATCCCGACGAGCGCGTCGCATGGCGGCTTGAGACGTCCGGCGGCGCCATCCTGGATCGCACCCGCTGACAGCGCTGAGAAGCCCGATTTAGTCTCACTTGCGAGCCTCGCGCCGGCCCGCGGCCAAGAAATTTCGCGTCACGAACATTTGTACCGTCGAATTTCACATTGTTCCGTAGAAATTCGCACGCGGGCGAATTAACTAGCGCAATATCGCTGCGCGGCTCGGCAAATTTGCGTCTGGCTTTTCAGGCGCCCGGCGCCGGCCCGTCGCGGACAGCGAGCCAATAGGCGGGACAAAACCATGTCGCGAGCAAATCGAAAGGTTCTCGTCGGAATATTCGGATGGCTAGCCTTGGCATGCGCGATTCCAGTTGCGGGCGCCTCGCAACCTCCGCCGCGGATGGTTCGGCTGCCGGGCCACGTCCTGCCCGCGCTGGCGAAGGCGACGCTAATCCCGTCGCCGCCCAATAGCGGCGCCCAGCCGATTAC
>JAJZAG010000029.1 GCA_021799555.1 Deltaproteobacteria bacterium
GGAGGCGCGACGATGAAGGCGGCGGGACTGCTGCGCGAAAAGATTCTGCGGGTCGCGTCGCTCGCGGCGGAAATTCCCGGCGCCGATCTCGAACTCCGCGGCGGCGCGATTTTCCGCAAATCGAGCGGCACCGCCGTGATGACATTGGCCGAACTCGCGCGGCGCGCCTACCTGCCGCCCGGCGGACATTTCGCGGGCGAAGAGCCGGGCCTCGAAGTCGCCGCCACCTATGAACCCCCGCTGATGACGCACGCGAACTCGACGCACGTCGCCGCGGTCGAAGTCGATATCGAAACCGGGCGGGTAACGCTCGACCGGTATATCGTCGCCGAGGATTGCGGGACGATGATCAATCCGATGGTCGTCGATGGCCAGATACAGGGCGGCGTCGCGCAGGGAATTGGCAGCGCGATGCTCGAACAGATCGTTTATGACGGCGACGGCCAGATCCTGACCGGCACGTTGATGGACTACCTCGCGCCGACGGCGCGCGACGTCCCAGCGGTCGAGATCGCGCATCTCGAATCGCCGTCGCCGTATACGCTCGGCGGTATCAAGGGGATGGGCGAAGGCGGCGCGATCGCGCCACCAGGCGCGATCGCCAACGCCGTCGCCGACGCGCTGGCGCCGATGGGCGCGCGCGTCAATGAAATTCCGCTGACACCCGAGCGCGTGGCCGCAATGGCGGCGGCGTGCCCGAAGGGCAAATAGCAATCAGACCCGCGCCGCGGGACAGGAGATAATATGATGACGATGCCAGGGTTTGAGGGCTCGGATGCCGACCGCAAGGAAATCATCAGGTTGCACAATCAGTGGATGCGCGCGAACGCGCATTTCGATATCGCGAGCGCGGTCGGGGTTTTCGTCGGCGGCGACGGCTTTCACGGCTTCAATCTCAATGGACACACATACGGCAAGCGTGACGAGTGGGTGAAGCTGTGGACCTTCCTCAAGAGCGTCATGGATATCGGCGACGTGCGCGGCGAGAAGGATCTGCGCGTAAATCTCCGCGGCGATATGGCGTGGCTATCGTTCGAAGCGGAAATCGTAGCGAATGCGATGCGCGACGCCGCGACCGCCGCCTCGGGGATAGCGCTCCCGGCCGATCCGGTCGTGATGCGGTTTCGCGGCAGCGAAGTGTACGTCCGTCAGGACGAAACCGGCGCGAGAGCCTGGAAAATGTGGCACTGCCATTATTCACCGTGCGCGCCCGCGGGCGAACCCCGTCCTGCGTTCGGCGACTGAGGCGTCACAATGGCAAAAGCCAGAGAGTTCGGTGTCGGCTTCGAAAATTTGCAAGCGCGTGAATCGATCCGAATCGCGCAGCTCGCGGAGGCGCTCGGCTTCGGAACATGGTGGGTGCCCGAAGATTATTTCTATCGCGGCGCGTTCAGCATGGCTGCTGCGGCGGCGCAGGCAACCTCGCGAATCAAACTTGGAATCGGAGTTCTGAATCCATTCACACGGCATCCCGCGATGACGGCGATGGAGTTCGGCGCGCTCGACGAGATCGCGGCCGGGCGCGCGATCCTGGGCCTCGGTGCCGGGCTGCGCGACTGGATCGAAGGCCGCCTGCGGATTTCGTACGCACGGCCGATGGTGGCGATGCGCGAGACGGTGGACATCGTCCGCGCCATGTTCCGAGGCGAAACGGTCTCGTATCAGGGTCGGGTGTTCAATACCGACGCGGTGAAATTCAATTTCACGCCGCCGCGCGCCGAGATTCCGATCCATCTCGGCGTGCTCGGGCCGAAGAACCTCGAACTCGCGGGCGAGACCGCCGACGGCGTGCTGCTGAGCGTGATGACCTCGCGTGAGTATCTCGAGTTCGCGGTTCGCCACATCCGGCGCGGCATGGAAAGGGCTGGCCGAACACGGGCGGAGTTTCAGATCGGCGGCTACCAGATTCTGTCGATCTCGGAGAACGAGCGGGAGGCGCGCGAGCGCGTCAAGCCGCTGCTGGCTATGCTGATCGGGCTGATGGCGCCACAGCCCGAAGTGCCGATTCTGTCGGCCGCCGGACTCGCACCTGAAACGATCCGCGCGTTCGGCGCTAGCCTTGCCCGAGGCGAGGTGCCGATCGCGATGGTCACCGACTGGATGATCGATACGTTTACGATCGCGGGAAGCCCATCGCGATGCCGCGAGAATCTGGCGCGGCTGTTGGACGCGGGGCTCGATTCGCCGGTGTTTTTCGAATTACCGGGAGTTTCGGCCGAGGAGCTGCTGCGCGATATCCACGTGCATCTGATGCCGCATTTTTTGTAGAACATTGGCGGGAGCATCGCGACGCTTATGGCAATCAAACCACCGGCTGAAGATGAACTCAGGGAGCTCGCGCGGGCGCATCAGATTGATCTCTCTGCCGCCGAGGCGCGCACGCTCGGCAACGCGATCGCGGCGCAACTCGCGGGCTTCGAGCGAATCATGGCAAGCGCGCCGCCGCGCCAGGCCTCGGCGGCGCGATACCTTAAGCGCAATCCGGGCGAGCGCGCCGACCGCGCCGCCGATCCGTTCAATGCGATCGTCCGGCGATGCAGCGTCGCGGGCGCCGCTTCCGGCAAGCTCGCCGGCAAACGAATCGGGGTCAAGGACAGCGTGTGCGTCGCGGGAATTCCGGCCAGCGGCGGCTCGCATGTGCTGCAAGGTTACACGCCCGATTGCGACGCGACGATCGTTACGCGGATGCTCGACGCGGGCGCCGAAATTGTCGCGACCCTCAATATGGACGACTTCGCGCTCTCCGGTGACGGCCGCACCAGCGCCTATGGACCAACGCTGAATCCGCACAATCCCGGCTATTGCTCGGGCGGCTCCTCGGCCGGATCGGGGGCGGCGCTGTACTATGATTGGGTTGATATAACGATCGGCACCGATCAGGGCGGATCGATCCGCATTCCGGCGTCGTGGTGCGGCGTGGTCGGAATCAAGCCGACTTACGGTCTGGTCCCGTACACCGGCGTCATGAGCATCGATCCGTCGCTCGATCACGTTGGGCCGATGGCGCGCACGGTGCGCGAGGTGGCGCTCGCGCTCGAAGTGATCGCGGGGCGCGACCCGCTCGACTATCGTCAACTGCGCGACGTGATTGTTCCGTCGTACTCGGCGACACTGGACCGCGGCGTGAAAGGAAAGCGGCTCGGTCTCCTGCGCGAAGGCTTTATGCAGCCGGGCGCGGAGTCCGACGTGAACGCCGCGGTGCGCGCCGCGGCGGCTCGGCTGGAGAAATTAGGCGCAACAGTCACGGAACTCTCGGTGCCGGCGCATATCGAGGCGGGCGATCTGCTCTACGCGATTATTCCGCAGGGAATGATGCATCTGATGCGGACGGGCCTGGTGAGCGCGCATCACGGCGGATTCTATGACGCATCACTCGCGGCGTATTTCGGCGCGCATTACGCCGAGCGCGCGAACCGGGAAGCCTCGACAGTCAAATTCATGGCGGTGCTCGGCGAGTTCGCGGCGCGCCATTTCCACGGCCATCTTTACGCGCGCGCGCAAAACGCCCGCGCACAGTTGGGCGCCGCCTACGACGCCGCGCTCGCCGGATGCGACGCGCTCGTGATGCCGACGACGCCGATGAAGGCATATCGCCAGGACGCGCAGGCGCCGTACTCGATGGTCACCAACACGGCGCCATTCGACTTAACCGGCCATCCGGGCCTGAGCGTGCCATGCGCGATGTCGAGCGGACTGCCGGTGGGGATGATGCTTATCGGGCGGCGTTTCGAAGATGCGACGCTGCTCGAGATTGCTTACGCGCTCGAGCAGAGCGGTGATTGGCGAACAGCCTGAGCGTGCTCAGGCGCGGCAGCACATCGTTTCGATCACGCGCCGCACGATCCCGGGACCGCGCTCGAAGTAGTCGCGCCGGATGCACTCGTTGGGTTGATGCGCCTGATCCATCTCGCCCGGTCCGCAGATCAGCGACACGATGCCCGACTGCGCGAACCATCCGCCGTCGGTTCCGAACAGCACGCCGCCGGAATCATTCGCACCGGTCGCTTCGAACAGTGCGCGCTCGAGCGGCGTCGCGCGCGGCGAGTTGAGCGGCGGGACAACCATCGGCGGGCGTAGCTCGATAACCGCTTCGGCGGTGCGCGAGGCGAAATCGTGCAGATCGAGTGCGCGAACGCGGCGCGCGGCTTCGCGGTAGAGTTCGAGCGGGTCGGCGTCAGGGAGCGAGCGGTAGCTGATTCGCAGCACGCATTCCTCGGCGATCATGTTTAGCGCGATTCCGCCCGCGATCGTGCCGAAATTGAGCACGTCGTACGGAGCGTCGGGAAAGATCGCGCGAAACTCCGGACGCGGATTCGCGCGGCGTTCTTCCTGGATTGCGCCGATCGCGGCGATCACGCGGCCCATTACGGCAATTGCGTTGACACCCGCCGCCGGCGCTCCGCTATGCCCGCCACGCCCGCGCACGGCAATGTCGAACAGAACGATGCTCTTGTGCGCGTGGCTGACTGCCCACGACGTCGGCTCGCCGATCCATGCCATACGCGGCACCGGGGTCTCGCCCAAAATCCGGCGCAGCGCGGGACCGACCTTCTCGGCACCAAGGCATCCGACTTCCTCGCTCGCGGTGAATACAAAGACGAGCGGACGCGCGAGGCGCCCAAGGTCGAATTCGCGCATCGCTTCGAGGCACTGCGCGATAAATCCCTTCATGTCGGTCGTGCCGCGGCCGTAGATGCGATCGCCCGCGACTTCGAGCGCGAGCGCGCCGCGCGTCCATCCGGGCTGCCCCTCGAACGGGACGGTATCGACGTGCCCGGAGATGATTAAGCCGTCGCCGCGCGCAGGCCCCGCCCACGCGACGAGATTCGCCTGCGCGACGCCGCCGAGTTCGGCCGGCTGGATCGCGGTTGAAAATTTACGTGCGCGCAATTCCGCCGCCAGATATTCGATCGCCGCGATATCGCTATGCGCGCTGACCGTATCAAAGGCGATCAACCGCCGTGCCGCGTCGTAAAGATAATCGGTCATCGGGATGGCCCTCGCGCCGGTGCGCTATTGGCGCGATCGCCAGTGTATCACGCGGAAACCGTGCGAGTCCCGTACAGCACCCGCATCCAGATCGTGACCAGCGTTTCGAGCAGGATTTGGGAGTCGGTTTTGGGATCGCGTTCGAGCTTGTCGCTCAAATACCGCTCGCCCATCAGGATAAGTGCGCGCGAAACCTCGGCGGCGTCGAGTGGCGCGGTGCGCCCGGCGCTGATCTCGGTCCGGATGCGCCGCGCGGTCGATTCCGTCATCCGCTCGAGGAACAGATTGTAGGCGCGCGCGACCTTGGCGTCCTGCACGGCGGCGTCCGACAGCGCACGCATGAGATGGCGATGCTTCCGGTAGACGCCGATCAAGCCCTCAAACCCGCGCTCGAGATCTTCGGCCGGGTCGCCCACGCTGCTGAACCATCGGTCGCTCATCGGAAACATCTCCGCCAGCATCTTCTCGACGAGCTTCATGGCGAGGTCGTAGCGATCGCGAAAGTATTCGTAGAAGGACGGGCGCGAGAGACCGGTGCGCGCCATCAGGTCGTCCACGGTCATCGCGTGAAACGGTTTGCGGCGCAGGAATTTCTCGGCCGCAGTGAGAATTTCTGACGCCGCGTCTTCGGGTCTGCGCCGCCTGCGCGCCGGAGTTCGCGGCTTGGCTGCCAGGATGCGTGGCGAATTACGGCCGGCAGCGGAGTTTTTGCGATCGCGGGGTTTTGGCAATCGAGGAGTCGCCGTCGAGCCGCGCGCACCTGGCGTGCCGGTCCGGCTCTGAGATTTTGAAACGGTCTATTCTTTACAAGATCGCATAGCCGATAACAACGTGCTAATTCGAGCATCCTGCGGCACCGAAAAATGTCAGCGGTGGGCTAAATTCGGGATGTCGCGTCAGGCACATTCGGCGCGATAGGATAGTGGGGAGGGGTGAAGCGTTACATGGCGAATCAGCCCGCGATTGTTGAAAACGAATCGTCCGGAAGCGGCACTACCGCACCAGCGGAGGACGCCGGCGCCAAACCGCCCATTCGGAGCGGAAGGGAGTCAGCGGACGGTGCGATGCCGGCAGCCGGCGACACGTCAGCGGTCACGACTCTGAAAGCGGACTCCGATCTGAGCGCGCCGGAGCTGTTCCTCAATCGCGAGCTGACGTGGCTCGCATTTAACCGGCGGGTGTTCGAGCAGGCGCTCGACGAGCGCAATCCGCTGCTCGAGCGCGTCAAGTTTCTCGCGATTACGGCATCGAACCTTGACGAGTTTTTCATGAAGCGGATCGGCGGCCTTAAGCAACAGGTCGTGGCCGGATTGCACGAGCTTACGGTGGACGGGCGCACGCCGCAGCAACAGATCGTGGAGTGCCTGGCGCAGGCGCGCGAGTCGGATCTGCAGCAGCGCGCGCTATTGCCGGCGCTGGTGGCGAAGCTGCGCGAATACGATATTCACGTCCTCGCATGGGAGCAGCTCAAGCCTGAGGAACAAAACGCGCTGCGCGACGCCTATTACCACAATATTTTTCCGCTGATGACGCCGCTTGCGATGGATCCGGCGCATCCGTTCCCGTTCGTATCGAACCTTTCGCTGAACCTGCTGGTGACGCTGCGCGCGGCGGACGACACCGACACCTCGATGGCGCGGCTGAAAGTGCCGATCGGCGCGGGGATTCCCCGCTTCATGCGCGTGGACGGCAGTTATCGGTTTGTGCTGCTCGAAGACGTGATCGCGCACACGCTTGACCTGCTGTTCCCGTCGATGACGATCGAAGCGTGCGAATTCTTTCGCGTCACCCGCAACGCCAACACCGAGCGCGACGAAGACGAAGCCGACGACCTGCTCGAGCTGATCGAATCCGAACTGCGCGACCGGCGCTTCGCGCCGATGGTGCGGCTCGAAATCGTAAAGGGCATGAACCCGGTGCATCGCGGGATGCTGGCGGCGGAACTCGGGCTCAACGAGCGCGACGACGTGTTCGAGATCGACGGGATGCTGGCGCTGCGTGACCTGATGGAGCTGACCGCGGTGGATATTCCCGCGCTTCATGATCCTCCCCATCATCCGGTGGATCATCCGCGCTTGACTCCCTCGCGGAGCATCTTTCACGTAATCCGGGAAGCAGGATCGGTTCTGCTGATGCATCCGTACGAATCGTTTTCGACCTCGGTCGCACGCTTCCTGCGCGAGGCAAGCGTCGATCCGAAGGTGCGCGCGATCAAGATGACGCTGTATCGCACCTCGAGCGACTCCGAGATAATCAGCTACCTGTGCGACGCGGCGCGCAACGGCAAGCAAGTCGCCGTGGTGGTCGAGTTGAAGGCGCGCTTCGACGAAGCGGCCAATATCCAGTTCGCGAGCCGACTCGAAGAATACGGGATCCACGTCACTTACGGTGTGCTGGGGCTGAAGACGCACTCGAAGGTGATTCAGGTGGTGCGCCAGGACTACAACGGGCTCAGGCGCTACGCGCATATCGGCACCGGCAACTACCATCCGGGCACGGCGCGGGTCTACGCGGATCTGGGGCTGCTCACCTGTGACGACACGATCGGCGAAGATCTCACCCAACTCTTTAACTTCCTGACCACCGGCTATCGCGGCGGTCGGACGTTCAAGAAGATCATTCCGGCGCCGGCATATCTAAAAAAGGCGCTGCTGGAGCGGATTGAGCGCGAGAGCCGGATACATACGCCGGCGTCGCCGGGTCTCATCCAGATGAAGATAAACGCGCTCGAGGACGCCGATATCACGCGCGCGCTGTATCGCGCGGCGCGCGCCGGAGTGAGGATCGACTTGATCGTACGCGATACTTGCCGGCTTCGCCCGGGTATTGCGGGGCTGTCGGAGAGCGTGCGCGTGATCAGTATTGTGGGACGTTTTCTCGAACACGCGCGCGTTTATTATTTTCGCAACGGCGGCGCCGAAGAGTATCTGATCGGATCGGCCGACTGCATGAAACGCAATCTCGAAAGCCGCGTCGAAGTGGTCGCACCCGTCGAAGATCCGGCCCTGCGCAAGGAACTGCGCACGCTGCTCGACTTACAGCTCAAGCCGAATCGCGCGGCGTGGGAGATGCGCGCCGACGGAAGCTACACGCGGCTTGGCGGCGACGATCCCGCGGCCAATTGCCAGCAGGCGCTGATCGATCTGTTCGAAAATCGGAAGAAAGAGGCGTCCAAGACCCGCCGGCGGCGGCGCAGGGGCTTCGCACGGCGCGTAATCAAATAGCGATTTCCGTGCGCGCGTTATCGATCGCTGCGCGTTCTCAGCGATCATGCCCCGAGAAAGGCGAGTAAGTGCGCGGCCAGTTCTTGGGGCTTTTCTTCGGGAATAAAATGACCGCAATCCGCAATCGCGCCTCCGCTTGCGATCTTTGCGACGCGCCGCAGCGACTCAACAACCAGCTCGCCGCGTCCGCGCGGACCGCCGCCGCCTAGTCCGAGCGCCGGCATCGGCAGCCTGAATCCCGACGCGAGCGTCGCGCGGTTATCTTCAATATCGCGCGAGAGCGCGCGATAGTAATTGAATCCGGCGCGCATCGCGCCCGGCTGCGCGTAGGTGCGCACGTACTCGGCGATGTCCACGTCGCTAAAGGTGCCCGCCTGATCGATTCCGTTCATGAAGAAAAATTCCAGGTAGATCCGCTCGCGGCCCGTCGTGAGCGCCTCGGGCAGATCGGGCACCTGGTGAAACAGATGATGCCATCGCGGCGCACCGCGCGGATCGGACACGCCGCCCGCGCCCGGCGGACGATCACCGGGCACCGGCACGTCGAGCATGACGAGATGCGTCACCGCATCCGGATGGTCCGCGGCGAGGCGGAATGCGGTCGGCGCGCCCCAATCGTGCCCGACCGCGATAAACCGTTCGTGTCCAAGATGATTGCGCATCAGCTCCCAGATATCGTTGGCGACAGTTCGCTTGTCGTAGCCTGCGGCCGGGCGGGAGGAATCTCCAAGGCCGCGCAGGTCGGGCGCAACCATCGCGAATTTCCCCGCGAGCAGCGGCATCAGGCGGCGCCATTCGTACCAGCTCTGCGGCCATCCGTGCAGCAGCACCATCGGTGCGCCGCGCCCCATCGTTACATAATGGATGCGTACGCCCTTGAGGTTTGCGTAATGATGTGTGAATTCGTCCATCACCGGACTCCCGCGCGCAAGATTAGCAGAGTTCCCGTCGCACAAAAGAGGACGATATGTGCGCGGGGTCAGCGCGATGGCGGCGCGGCAGGCGCAGGCGCGGCGGTGGCCCACGTCACTTTCCCCGATGCGGCGATCGAGAGATCGACATAATCATTCACGGTCAGAAACAAAACGCTTGGATTATGCAATCCCCATTTCGCGTAGGGCACCGCAAAATGCGTCGTGGCGGTCAGATTGTCGCCGTTCACGTGTCCCTTAACGTCCAGCGTGATTTCATGATCGGCTCCGCGCAGCCGCAGTACACCGGTTAGCTTAGCGGCGAAGTTGCCATCCTGGTCCTCGCTGCCCACGACATGCTCGGGAGTGAAGGTGATTTTGGGGTAGCGCTCGGTTTCGAGCACATCGTTCTTCATCGTCGTGTCGCGCATGCCGATTCCCGTCGCGCCGCTGTTCGCGTCGATCAAAATCTCGCCGCTGGCCTGCCCGTTCGACGGGTCGGCGGTGATAACGCCGCGCTTCAATTGAAACGACCCTTCGGTGGTGTGCAACGAGCCGCCGAGAGTGAAGGAAATTTGCGTATGCGCCGGATCCAGGGTCAGCGTGCCCTTCGGGGGTTGCCGATCGGCGGCGTCAACCGGCACGACGCCCAGACCCGCGGCGAGCACAATTATTCCCAAGATGCCGATTGCCTTTCGCATCGATCAGGTCCTGCCTTGCACGTTGGGGGGTGGAATTATGAGGCGCGCCGGACAGGCGCGCGCGCAGCTAGAATCCGCCAGCCGAGAGCCGCAATCGTGTCGAGGCCGATCTCGGCCGGCGAAGCGGCTCCCGCATGCACCGCGAGGAGCCGCGCGAAGATGCGCGGACGCGAGGCGAGCGCGGCAAGCACTCTGGCGCGCAAGCGGCGGTGCTCGCCGACCAGGACGAGCAATCGCCCCATTATCAGCGGCATCAAAAGAATCTTCGCGTGCGCGCGTTGATAGTGGCGCGGATCGTCTTGCGCAATCGCGTCGGCGAGCGCAAACGATTGCCGCAACGCAATCGAGACGCCGTCGCCGGTAATCGAATCGGCCGAACCCGACGCGTCTCCGATCAGCGCGACACGTCCCTTAGTTACCGAGCGCAGTCTTACCGAGGTCGAGATTCCGCCGCGGACCGCGGAGGCGGCCGAAGCGCCTTCGAGGCGCTTTGCCAGCGCGGGAAACACCTGCGCGAGGTCGCTGATTCGCACAGTCCGGCGTGCGCCGGTTACCGCGACGCAAACTTCCTCTGATCCGACCGGAGTAACATAGGCTTGGCCCAAAGGATGCCAATACACCTCGACTAAATCGCTCCACGGGCGGACGCGAAAATGCTGCCGCAGTCCGGCGCGGCGCCGCGCGCGTGCCGGTGTGCGGATGCCGATCCATTCGCGCACCTGCGAGTTATGTCCGTCGGCACCGATAATCCATCGACAGGCGATCTTCTTTCCGTCCACGCGGACGCCGCCGTCGTCGATCGCTTCCACCCGCGAGCCCCATCGCGTGATCACTCCCCGCTCGGCGGCGGCTTGCGCGAGAGCTCTATGCAGATCGGTCCGGCGAATTCCAAGGCCGCGCGCTCCCGGGAAGCGCGCTTCGGCGACGATCTCGTCTTCGATAAAACGAATCCCGTCAAACGCGCAGGTGCGAAGTTGACCGATCGGCACGCCGAGCCGTCCCAGCGCCGTGACTCCAGCCGGCATCAATCCTTCGCCGCAAGCTTTGTCGATCGGCGGATGCGCGCTGTCTGCGAGCATCACCGACAGTCCGCGCGCGCGCGCGGCAAGCGCGGCGCCGAGTCCCGCCGGCCCGCCGCCGACGACGAATACGTCGGTTACGTCCGCAGCCGCGGTCACCATCGCACCAGCAGCATCTCGGAGCAGAACCCCGGCCCCATCGCGAGTATAAGGCCGATCGTTCCCGCCGCGGGACGGCGGCGCTCCAGGGTTTCCTCAAGCACGCACAGGACGGAGCCGGACGACAGATTGCCGACCCGGCTGAGGCATTCCCACGACGCTTCGAGTTCGCGATTGCCGAGGCCGAGCGCGCATTCCACCGCCTCGAGCACCTTGGGACCGCCGGGGTGAATTACCCAGCTTCCTATATCGGCGCGGCAAATTCCGTTGTCGCGCAGGAACGCATCAACGTCGCCCGCAAGCCGAGATTTTATAAGATCCGGAAGACGCGGAGACAGGACGATGCTGAAGCCCTTTTCGGAGACATCCCATCCCATGATGTCTTCGGTGCCGGGGTAAAAGACCGATCGCGTGTTGAGGATTTGCGCGGAGCAAGCGGGCATCTTTTCCGCGCCTGCAAGCACTGCGGCGACAGCGCCATCGCCAAACAGCCCGCTCGAAATCAGGTTCACGGTCGAGATATCGTCGCGCTGGATCGTGAGCGAACACAGCTCGACGGACAGGATCGCGGCCGTTTGATCGGGAAAGGCGCGGACGTAATCGGCAGCGCGCGTCAATCCAACCGCGCCGGCAACGCATCCCAAGCCGAAAATCGGCGTGCGCTTCAGATCGGGACGCAGCCCCATCCGGTTAATCAGCATCGCATCGAGCGAAGGACTGGCGATGCCTGTAATCGAGACGACATAAAGGGCGTTAAGATCTTCCCGTTCAAGTCCCGCCCGTTCGAGCGCGCGATCGAGCGCGTGCGCTCCGAGTTCCTGCGCGGCCGCAACCCACGCGGCGTTGGTTTCGCCCCAGTTCCGAAATTCCGGATAGCGTTCGATCGGATAGGCTAGATGGCGGCGCTTGACCAAAGCCCGCGAGTGCAGGCGTTCGATCAGCCCGGGACGGTCGAGTCGTTTGCCCCAATGTTCTTTGAGCGCGGCGGTAATCACTTCCTGGGGATACGAGTACTCAGGGAACTCGCTCGCCACAGCGGCAATTCGCATTGATAAATACTCCGAGATTCGCGCCGGGCAGATCGCCGCCGCCTGACGTCAAGATATAATCACAGTAATCCAATTTGCCCCACGAGTCAGACGGAAACGGCGCGATTAAATTCGATTCGCGGCGCGGAAGAACGTTGGCAGACAACGACTTGTCGATTCTGATTCTCAGATACAGCCGCACCGCATATTGTCATCATCATAGTTGCGCCGCCGTACGCGTGCCGATTAAATTTATCGAGTCGGCCCTCGTGGCCTGCATCGCGGCGCCGATCTGAATACGTCCGGCGATGATCGGGTTACCCCTCTGACCTCGAACAATCAGATTACGCCCCCGCTTCGCGGGCTGCCTCAACGATGATCGCCCTCGAAGCCGTCGGTCTGCACAAGCGTTACGGCGAACGGGTTGCGCTTGACGGCGTGAGCCTCAGCGTCGCGCGCGGGGAGATCGTCGGACTGCTCGGTCCCAACGGCGCCGGCAAGACGACAACACTGTCAATCCTCGCGACGCTGATCGAGGCCGATTCCGGAACGGTGCGCGCCGGCGATTTTTCCACGCAAACCGGACGCGCGGCGATGCGCCGAAAGCTGGGCTTTGTTCCGCAGGCTATCGCGCTTTATCCAACGCTCAGTGCGCGGCAAAATATCGAGCTCTTTGCTCGTGTGCACGGCGCCCCGCGCCGCCAGGCAAGCGCCGCCGCCGCATCCGCACTCGAAACGGTAGGACTCGCGACGCGAGCGCATGATCCCGTTTCGATTCTATCGGGTGGGATGAAGCGGCGGCTCAACCTTGCCTGCGCGATGGTGCATCGCCCCGAGATCCTGCTGCTCGACGAGCCGACCGTCGGCGTTGATCCGCAATCGCGCGAACAGATTCTCGCCACCGTCAGGAGCGCCGCGGAATCCGGCACCGCCGTCGTGTACAGCACGCATTACATGGAAGAAGTCGAGCGCGTATGCTCGCGCGCGCTCCTGATCGATTACGGCCGCGTCGTCGCGCAGGGAACGGTGACGGAACTGATCGCGCTCGGCGGCCGCCATCCGCGAATGGAGATCGTGTTTCAGATTCCGCCTTCCGCCGGCTGGCTCGCGAATCTCGAGGGAGCGAGCGAGCTTGCGCACTCGAACGCAGGCGGCGCTCTCGAACTCGAGCTCGCAAGTCTCGCGCAAGTCGGCGAAGTGATCGAGCGCGTTCGCCATTTCGGCGGACGGTTGACCGAATTCAGCGTTCATAGCCCCAATCTCTCCGACGCCTTTATCGCGCTGACCGGTCACGCGCTGCGCGAAGACGCCGCCGGAGGCCGATGAACCATGCTGCGCGCGGCACTATTGATCTTTCAGAACGAGTTCCGCCTCTTGAGCAGGGATCGTGTCGGCCTGACGATGCTCGTCCTGGCGCCGATCGTGATTATCGGAGTGGCGGGTTTTTCACTCGGCAACCTTTACGGCGCGAACCCCGCCGCGCATCCCTATCTTGTTGTGGTCGTCGATCATGACGGCGGGCAGGTTGCGCAGGCGATTGAGGCGGCGCTCAAAAGCGAAGCCGCGGTAAATGTCACGATGGTTCCGAGCGTGGCTGCGGCACGCGCGTTCGTCGCGCGGCGCAACCGCGCTCCGCTCGCGATCGTAATTCCGGCCGGAACCACGACGGCGATCGAGTCGGGGCGGAAGGCGCGCATCATGCTTTATGTCGATCCGATCAAGCGGATCGAGGTCGGCGCAATCGAACTGCGGATCAGCCGGATGTGCGCGCGGATCACCGCGCGCGCGCAGGACCAAGCGCGCGCGCGGCTCGCGGCAGCCGGCGCCCGGTTGCGAGCGCGGCTCGACCGCCTCGATGCGCAAGCGGCTGCGGCGCAAAGCGCCGCCGAACACTATCGGCGCGAGATGCTCTTGCGGCGCGGCGCGGCCGAGCGCGAGCTTGAGGCCGGATTGCGCCGCGCGATCGCCGCGCTGGAAGTGCAAACGCATGAGGCCGCGCGACAATCCGCGGTGCAGGCAAAAACCGCGGTGGAAAACGCCTTGGCGCCGCGGCGCGCGGCACTCGAAGCCGTGCGCGCCTATTTGCTCGCGCTGCAAACGAACGAGAGCGAGTTCAGGCGATGGTTCGCCAATCTGAAAGCGGCGGCCGGCTCGCATGCCGGCGACATCCCGCCGCCCCCGTCTTTCCCAACGCCGCCGCCTGCCGCGCAACTCGCGGCGCTATCGCAACCGCTGGACTTTTCGATTCCTGCGCCAAAGCTGCCTGATATCGCAGTACCAAGGTTCTCGATCCCAAGCGTGGCGATCGCGCCTCCCGAGATTCCCGATTTCGCCGCCGAAGCCAAAGCTCTGGCGCGCGCAAAATCGCCCACCCTGCCCGGCGCCCTCGGATGGCGGGAACTGTCGGCGGGTCGCGGGCCGACGCAGGTTAACGCTTTCGATCAGTACGTACCCGGTTTCGGCGTAACCTTTCTGCTGATCGGAATGGTGATGGGAATCTCGCTTGGACTGATCGACGAGCGCGACTGGGGAACCCTTGCGCGGCTGCGCGTCAGCGGAGCCCCGCTTGCCGGAACGCTCATCGGCAAGCTGCTGTCGCGTTTCACAATCGGGCTTGCGCAGATGATCCTGCTGTTCGGGATCGGATGGTGGATCTTCGGAATCTCGCTCGGGTCGAATCCGGCGATGCTGCTCGCGCCGGCCGCGGCGATAGCGTTCGCGGGCGCTTCGTTCGGCCTGATCGTCGCCTGCGTCGCGCGCACCCATGACTCGGTGATGCCATTCGGCGCGGTGATCAGCATGGCGATGTCCGCGATCGGCGGATGCTGGTGGCCGATCGATTTCGAACCCGGATGGATGCGGACGATCGCGCTTTGGTTACCGACCACCTGGACCATGCAGATGTTCAACGACCTGATGATCCGCGGTCTTCCGGCCCGCGCGATTCTTTGGCCGACGATCGCGACGCTTGGTCTCGGATTCGGGTATTTGATCGTCGGTATCGCCGCGGCTTCGTGGATCTACGATTGAGGGCCGCTCAATGCGCCGGAAGCGCGGGCGGCGCATGCGGGCCGGCCGCCCACTGCGCAATCGTCGCCTTGTCCGTGTCTGACAGACCGGCCGCGGGATGCAACAGCCGGTAATCCAACGGCGGCATATCGCCGTCGGCGACGACCGCCGCGACTTGTTTGATCGCCGCCGCTTTGGTCGCCTGATCGAAATTATTCCAATCCGAAAAATTCAACTTTTCACGCGCCGAGTTCGACATCAGATACGATGGCGCAATCGCGGCATACCACGGCGCACTTCCGCCGAGCGAGTGGCAACTGTAGCAGGAGTTCTCGAAAATCCGCTCGACGGCGGGGTTCGCAGTCACGTCCTTGGGTGTGGTGCCGAGCGCGAACGTATCGGCCGAAGAATTGCCGGAGCCGCTGGCGCATCCGGCGATAATTGCGGCGGCCGCCGCCGAGAGCATAAACGCGCGCGCTATCCGCCAGCCCCGGCGCAATCCCGACGCACCGGCGCGCGCGCGACTTCCAACCCGACCCATACCCAACTGACTGTCTCTCACCGCGATATCTCCTGTGTCTGCTTCGATCATCAAGAAACGGCGTCACGCACGATTACCAAGTGTCGATACATGGGCGCTTTTTGCCAGTGCGAAGCGGCGGCGGCGGCGCCGATTTCAGTCCCGCCACGATCCAGCGCCGCGACTCAAGCGGATCGATTACGTCGTCGATCTCGAAATGCGACGCAGTATTGACCGCCTTTCCGTGCGCATACATCCGTGCAACCATCTCATCGAACAACTGCTTGCGCCGCCCGGGATCCTGCTCGGCCGCGAGCTCCTTGCGGTAGCCGAGCTTGACCGCACCCTCGAGACCCATTCCTCCAAACTCGCCGGTCGGCCAGGAGACCGTGAAGATCGGCGCCTTGAAGCTGCCGCCCGCCATCGCTTGCGCTCCGAGTCCGTAGCCTTTGCGCAGGATGATTGTGAAGAAAGGCACGGTAATGCTCGCACCCGTCACGAACATCCGTGCGGCGTGGCGGACCAGCGCGGTTTTTTCGACTTCAGGGCCAACCATGATTCCCGGCGTGTCGCAAAGGAACAGGAGCGGAATATCAAACCCATCGCAGAGCTGCATGAACCGGGCAGCTTTGTCGGCGCCGCTCGAATCGATCGCGCCTGCCAGATGGGAAGGATTGTTCGCGATAATGCCGATCGGGCGTCCCTCGATTCTGACGAGCGCGGTTACCATACCGAGACCGAAGTTGCGCCTGAGTTCGAGCACCGAGCCGCTATCGGCGAGGGTTTCTATGACCTTGCGGACATCGTAGATGCGCAGGCGGTTTTCGGGAATTATGGCGCGTAGAAGGCGCTGATCGGCGCACTCCCAGTTCGGCAGCGATCCCTGAAAGTAGGAAAGATATTTTTTGGCGGTCGCGACGGCTTCCGCTTCGTCCTTGACCGGAATATCGACCACGCCGTCAGGCACCTGTACTGTCATCGGGCCGATTTCTTCGGGCCGGAAGATCCCGAGTCCGCCGCCTTCGATCATCGCCGGACCGCCCATCCCAATATTTGAATTCTCGGTTGCGATCACCACGTCGCAGCATCCGAGCAGCGCCGCATTTCCGGCAAAGCATCGCCCCGAGTTGATCCCAATCAGCGGCACCAATCCGCTAAGCTGCCCCCAATACTGAAACGCCAGGCAATCGAGTCCCGCTACGCCGACTCCATCGGTATCGCCGGGACGCCCGCCGCCGCCTTCAGTGAAGAACACGACCGGCAACCGCAGCCGTTCGGCAAGCTCGAACAGCCTGTCCTTCTTGCGATGGTTCTGCTGGCCCTGAGTTCCGGCAAGGACCGTGTAATCGTAGGACATCAACACGCATTGAGTGCGGGCGCCGTCAAACAGGTCGCCGTTGACGCGGCCGATTCCCGCGAGCATACCGTCCGCGGGCGTGTTCTTGATCAGATCGTCGAGCGCCCGCCGCCGGCGCTGCGCCGCAATCACGAGCGGCGCGTACTCGACATAGGTGCCCGGATCGCAAAGGTCGTCGATGTTCTCGCGCGCGGTGCGCTGATTGGTTTTGCGCCGCCGCGCGACCGCCTCGGGCCGGGCCGCATCGAGGCCGCGCGCGTGACGATCGAAGACCTCGGCGAGGTCAGGGCGGATTCGATCCAGATCCACTCGCTCGGCCGCCGCGACCGTGGATTCTTCGACTGCCGACTCCTCGATAAATACCAGCGGATGGCCCTCGAAGACCGCGTCGCCGCGAGCTACCGCGATTTGCCGCACAACGCCGCCGACGTGAGCGGCGATGACGTGCTCCATTTTCATTGCTTCCATCACAAGTAGCTGTTGTCCGCGCCGGACCTGATCGCCTTCGTGCGTGTCGATTGACACGATCGTGCCTTGCATCGGCGCCGTGACCGCAACTGTCCCCTCCGGGCCCCCGATCTCCTCCTGGTGCGGCGTGCCTGCGGCGGCCGGAGCTACTTCTTCCATCGCACCGGCAGCACCGCCGGATTTTCCATGGTGGAGGACGGCGAGTGGATCGATGGTATCGATTTTCGCGCCCGCCCTGATCGCTTGCGGCTTGGCCGCGGCTGCCCGCTCGAAAAAGAGCTTGCGATGCGCCGATGGCGCAGCGCCCGCCAACTCCGCGGCGTGCTCTTCAACGAAGCGGGTATGGGTACGGTTGGCGGTAAACTCTGGATGGCGCAGCAGATTCTGCAGGAAGCCGATATTGGTCGCGACGCCTTCGATTCTGAATTCGCACAGCGCGCGATAGGCGCGGGCGGCTGCGGTGGGAAAATCCTCGCCGCCGGAATGCGCGATAAGCTTGGCCAGTAGCGAGTCGAAACGCGGATTGGTTGTGTAGCCGGCGTACGCGAAGGTGTCCACGCGAATGCCGGGACCCGAGGGCGCCTCGAAGGCGGCAATGGTTCCACCCGCGGGCTTCGCACCGCCATCGGTAGTCATCGTTTCAGTATTGATCCGCGCCTGGATGGCGAATCCGCGCGGCGGCGCTATCGCCGCCTGGGTCAGGCCTAGCTCGTCAAGCCGCATCCCGCCGGCGATCTGCAATTGAACTTTTACGAGATCCACGCCCGTCACTTCTTCGGTCACGGTATGTTCGACCTGGAGGCGCGGATTCGCCTCGATAAAGGCGAACGCCGCATCTTCACCCGCGCCATTGGGAGCACCAGTGGCGTCGAGCAAAAACTCGAACGTGCCAAGGCTTTCGTAGCGGACTTCGCGCGCGAGTTTGACGGCCGCGCCGGTCAGCCGCGCACGCGTTTGCGGGCCGATATTTGGACTCGGCGCGATTTCGAGAATTTTCTGGTGGCGGCGCTGAATGCTGCACTCGCGCTCGTAAAGATGCACCACATTGCCGGTGCCATCGCCGACGATCTGCACTTCAAGATGACGCGCACGCGGCATCAAATGTTCGACGTACACGGCGCCATTGCCAAAGGCGCTCTTGGCCTCGGATTGGCAGCGCGCGAACGCTTCTTCGAGTTCGTCGGCGCGATAAACGGCCCGCATCCCGCGTCCGCCGCCGCCCGCGACCGCTTTGATCATGACTGCGGCGCCCGGGCCGAGGGCGGCAAAAAACTCCCGAGCATCGTCGAGGCTGGTCGGTCCCGCGGTTGCGCGCAAAACCGGCACGCCGCAGCGCTGGGCGAGAGCGCGGGCTGCGATTTTGTCTCCGAACAGGTCGAGGGTCTCAGGACGTGGTCCGACAAAACAAATCCCCGCGGCGGCGCATCGGCGCGCAAATTCGGCGTTCTCGCTCAGAAAACCGTAGCCGGGATGGATCGCGTCGCAATCCGCCGCCTTCGCCGCCGCGATAATCCGCTCGGCGTCCAGATACGGCGCGACGCCCGTTCCGCTGAGCGCTTCGGCGTGATCGGCCTTCCGGATGTGCAAAGACGCGGAATCGTCTTCGGAGAAGACGGCGACGGTGCGGATTCCAAGTTCAGAAGCCGCACGGATAATCCGAAT
>JAJZAG010000319.1 GCA_021799555.1 Deltaproteobacteria bacterium
GGCCGTGGAACGGCGAATGGATTGTGGTGGTGGGCACGGAAATCTCGCGCGCCGATCGTGCCGCGCTCAGGCGCCACGAGCGCGCGATTCGTCTGCGCGGTCTGCGCGAGTTCATGCCGGGACTTTGGATCAGGCCCGCTAATCTTCGCGACACGATTCCGGAGCTGCGCGCGCATCTGGCCACCCTCGGATTGCATCGCAAGGCGCTCGTCGCCGCGCTGAGCGGCCTCGACGCCGGCGCAACCGCGCGCGCCGCCAGACTGTGGAATACCGCCGCGATGCGCCGCGAGTACTCCGAGCTTTGCGCCGCGCTCGAGGCAAGCCGCGAGCGCGTGCCGCGCCTGCCGCTCGAATCCGCCGCGATCGAAACGATGCTCCTGGGCCGCGATGTGATCCGGCATATCAATCTCGATCCGCTGCTGCCTGAAGAGCTTATGCCGCAGCGCTATCTGCACGAACTGGTGCGCGCGATGATCACGTACGATGAAATTGGCCGCGAAGTATGGCGCCGCGTGATGCGCCGGATCGAGAATAAGAAATGACCGCGAGCGATCGCGTCCTCACGATTCGCGGCCGTGATTCTTCGCGCCGATCGCTGCGGCGTTCTCGGGCGGATGATGCTCGCCGACTTTGTCTTCGAGACAATCCTGGCGCTCCTCGACTTCCTCGATCCGCACCGAGATGCGATTGAGCTTCTCGACGAGACCATTGATCGCGCGCGCGACCGGGTCGGGCAGCTTGCCGTGCTCGAGCTCGGCGATGTCGTGCCGCGCGCTTTCGCCCTCGATCACCTTTCCGGGAATTCCGACGATCGTCGAATACGGCGGCGCCGACGAGACCACCACCGCGCCCGCGCCGATCCTGCTGCCGCGTCCGATTCGCACCGGCCCGATCACAGCGGCGCCGGCGCTGATCATGACGTGATCCTCGATCGTTGGATGGCGTTTTTCCTTCTTCAGACTCGTGCCGCCGAGCGTGACTCCCTGGTAGATGAGAACGTCATCGCCTATTTCGGCGGTCTCACCAACGACAACGCCCATTCCGTGATCGATAAACAGCCGGCGGCCGATTTGGGCGCCCGGGTGAATCTCGATTCCCGTCAACCATCGCGAAAATTCACTCACGATCCGCGCCAGGAGCTTCATGCGATGCTCCCACATCCAGTGCGCAAGACGATGCAGCCAGATCGCGTGCAGACCAGGATAGGCGAGCACCACTTCGAGTCTGGTGCGTGCCGCGGGGTCGTGCTCGAAGACGACTCGAATATCCTCGCGCATGCGGCTTATAAGACCCATGGCGATTCTCCCCGGCGCGGTTTGCGCGCCCTACAACGACTTGACCGGCACGCCGCCAATTGCGCGCGCTTTGCCCGCGCGCGGCGCCGCGCCGTTTGACTTCGCGTGCACGCGGCTGCGCGGCCGCGCATGATCCTTGTGCAACTTGTACTCGACCGAATCAACCAGCGCCTGCCAGCTCGCTTCGACCACGTTGTCCGACAACCCGACCGTTCCCCAGCGGCGCTTGCCGTCGCTTGATTCGATCAGCACGCGCACGCGCGCGGCGGTCCCGCGGCCGTTGTCGAGCACGCGAACCTTGTAATCCGCCAGATGCATCGCGGCCAGATTCGGATAGTACGGAACGAGCGCGCTGCGCAGCGCCGAGTCGAGCGCGTTCACGGGACCGTTGCCGATCGCGGCGTTGCGGGTGCGCGCGCCGTCGGGGCCCTCGATCACGACCACCGCTTCGCTGAATGGCGCCTGATCTTCGTGCCACTTGTCGTCGAAGACGCGGAAGCTGACAAAGCCGAAGTGATCCTTGGCAAGCCCGAGCTTGCGCAGCATCAAAAGTTCGAACGACGCGTCCGCGCCGTCGAAGGCGTAGCCCGCACCCTCGAGCCGTTTGAGTTCTTCGAGCAGGAGTTCGATCTTGTCGTTGGCCGGATCGATCTCGATTCCGAACTCGCGCGCCTTGTAGATTAGATTGGCGCGCCCGGAGAGTTCGGAAAGCAGCACGCGACGATCGTTGCCGACGAGCTCCGGCTCGATATGTTCATAGGTGCGCGTGTTGCGCTGGATTCCCGAGGCGTGCAGGCCTCCCTTGTGCGCGAACGCGCTGCGGCCGACGTAAGGCTGGCGCGCGAATGGAGTGATATTCGCCAGCTCGTACACGAGCATCGAGAGCTCGCGCAGATGCTTGAGCTTCGCGGGCGGGATGCAGTTGTAGCCGAGCTTGAGCTGCAGGTTGGCGATAATCGAAACCAGGTTGGCGTTGCCGCATCGCTCACCGACGCCGTTGATCGTGCCCTGCACCTGCGCGGCTCCCGCTTCGACGGCCGCGATCGTATTGGCAACCGCGACTTCAGAATCATTGTGGCAGTGAATCGCGATCGGGCAATTCACCGCGGCGCGCGCGGCTTTGACGGCGGCGTCGATTTCGTGCGGCAAGCGTCCGCCGTTGGTGTCGCACAGGCAGATTATATCGGCGCCCGCCGAATCGACCGCTTTAAGGCACGCGATCGCGAACTCGGGATTCGAGAAATAGCCGTCGAAGAAATGCTCGGCGTCGAAAATCGCCTCGTCCACGCGCTTCTTCAGGTACGCGATCGAGTCGTTGAGAATCTCGAGGTTGGCCGCCTCCGAAATGCGCAACGCCTCGCGCACGTGGAAGTCCCAGGTCTTGCCGACGATCGTCGCCACCGGCGTCTCGGCGCGCAGCAGCAGTTGCAGGTTGCGATCCTGCGCGGCGCGCACGCCCGCGCGCCGCGTCGATCCGAACGCCGCGATCTTCGCGTGGCGCAGCCTAACCTTCCTGACCTCGGTGAAGAATGCCGCGTCGCGCTCGTTCGAGCCCGGCCATCCGCCCTCGATATAGTCGAAGCCCATGTCGTCGAGGCGCTGCGCGATCTGCACTTTGTCGGCGACCGTCAGCGAAACGTCCTCCGATTGGCAGCCGTCGCGCAACGTCGTGTCGTACACCTGGATATGTTTTCCAACCGCCATCGCTCAAACCGACTCCGCCGGCTCGCCGTTGGCGGCGGCGTCCACGAACGCGCTGTGCAGCGCGCGCATCGCGAGCTCCCCGTATTTCGCGTTGACGACCACGGAGACCTTGATCTCCGAGGTCGCAATCATTTCGATATTGATTCCCTCCGCCGCGAGCACATCGAACATTCGCGCCGCGACGCCCGCGTGAGTGCGCATCCCCACCCCGACGATCGAGACCTTGGCGACCTGCTCCTCGTGGCGCACTCCCGCCGCGCCAATCTCGCCCGCGATTTTTCTCACCAACTCGAGCGCGCGGCGCAAATCGTCGCGGCCCACGGTGAAGGTCATGTCGGTGCGGCCGTCTTCGCTGGCGTTCTGGATAATCATATCGACGACAATTCCGGCCGCCGCGATCGGGCCGAAAATCCGGGCCGCGAGGCCGGGCCGGTCCGCGACCCCCGCGATCGTGATTTTGCTTTGGTTCTGATCCAGCGTCACTCCCGATACGAGCACGTCTTCCATCGATCGATCCTCTTTTCCAACCCACGTCCCGGCGCTGTCCTTGAAGCTCGACAGCACCACGAGCGGAACGTTGAAGCGGCGCGCCAACTCGACCGAGCGTCCCTGCAGGACCTTGGCGCCGAGCGCCGCCATCTCGAGCATCTCGTCGTACGAGATGCGCGCGAGCTTGCGCGCGTTCGGACAGATATTCGGGTCGGCGGTGTAAACGCCGTCCACGTCGGTGTATATTTCGCACGCGTCGGCCTTGAGCGCCGCGGCCAGCGCGACCGCCGTCAAATCCGACGCTCCCCGCCCGAGCGTGGTGATATCGCCATGCGGATCAACGCCCTGATAGCCCGCGACGACGATCACGTTGCCTGCCGCGAGCCCGCGCTCGACGCGTTCGCAGTCGATCGACTTGATCCGCGCGCGTCCGTGATTCGAGTCGGTCGCGATCTTCAACTGGTCGCCAAGAAACGAGATCGCCGGCAACCCCATCGCGTGCAGCCGGATCGCGAGCAGCGCAGCCGAGACCTGCTCGCCGGTTGCGACCAGGGCGTCGGTCTCGCGCGGGTCGGGCGTATCGCTGAGTTCCGCGGCGAGCCTGAAAAGCCGATTCGTCTCGCCCGCCATCGCCGAGACCACCACCACCATCCGGTCGCCTCTGTGACGCGCGCGCGCGACGCGCTCGGCGACAGCCTTGATCCGCTCAATCGAGCCGACCGAAGTTCCGCCGTATTTCTGTACAATCAGCGCCACCTGA
>JAJZAG010000320.1 GCA_021799555.1 Deltaproteobacteria bacterium
ATCGGCACTTCGCGGGCGACCCGTTGCATCACCCGAAAGTGGCGCTCGAGCATCGCCTGATCCGCGATGTCGAGCGGAAATGATGCGGAGACCAGTTCGATCAGGGCGTCGCGCGGCGCGACTGGCTCGACAGCGGCGACTCGGATTTTCTTTCGTCCGGCGCGTCCACGAATCAGCCTATATATCCTTCTGAGCGCTACGGGCCGCTGCGGAAAATTCGCGCCGCACTCGCCCGCGAGCATCCGCGCTTTCACAGAGTAATCGGCAACCGGAGTGGAGGCGCCCAAATCAGCCTTCAGCGCTGCGGCTGAGTCTTCCCAAAGTCGGAATCCGGGATAGGCCGGAACCGCCAGAATCCTCCGTCCCGCTTCGATCGCCAAGCAGTCATCGCCGAGCGCGCGAAATCCGGCGAGCATAAAACTCGCTGCCAAAGTGGATTTTCCCGCTCCCGCCGGCCCGAGAAATGCGATCGCTCCGGCACGCGCGATTACCGCCGTCGCGTGGATCGCCTCGCGTCCGCGCAAATTCAGTACTAAGGGGAAAACCTGATCCAGCAGCAGATGCCGAATCGTATTTAGCGAGGTCTTAGCCGACCGCCGGACGCAAACGATCTCGCGACCGTCGTGGCTGACTCGAAAATCCGCGATGCGCAGGAACCGCAGCAGGTACCCGTCGCGCAACCGCCCGCATTTGAGCCAAGGCCGCCCATCTCCGAAAGTACGAACGGAAACAATTTTGACGGGTCGGAGAACGGTTGCGAACCGCGAGGTCAGTCGCGTTCGAAGGTCTGGAGAGCCGACAGAATTACGGTCGGCGCTGCCAGCGAGTTCGGGAATCGGCCTATCGCAGTCGAAGCTGAGACCATAGGCTTGATAGCGCAACGATAGCGACCACAGAAGCCCGCGGACGGCCAGTAGCTATTCACTCAGGACGTATAGAACTCCAGTTGCCGTTACAGCGGCCTCTGGAATATCGCTCGTCCCAATTGGCAATGGCGGGGTGACAAAGCTCTAACCTATAGGCATCCGCCATTCATCGAGCCAGTCTTATTGTCTTGAGGCAAAATGGTCCCATTCGTTGCGGTTAGCTTGGTAATCGCGCCATATTCGATCAGACGTGGCGACAAATACGGGCGTTTTCCCCGAGCGGCCTCTCGATTGTGCTGCGAATCTTTTTCGAACGCCTTGGCCATGAAATTCTCCTGACGGACGGCGATTAAAGTTTCACTTCAAACTAGCAGAGCCTAAAGTTTACGTCAATTTGCTATTTGTGACCAAAACCGTCTTTAGCGAATCTTTTTCGGCCAATTTTGGTTGAAGCCAGGCACAACCTGAATCATGTGGCCGCTGCGTAAGCAACAGTCGAGGTGACTCAACTCCGGCTCGCGCTCGATTCTGGTTTCGCATCATCGCCATACGGTACGACGACTTCCGCGACAAAAAGAGCGGCGTCGGCTGCCGAAGGAAACAGTTCGCGATGGCGGTTGAAGACTTCTCGTTCGATTTGCGCCAAGGTCCGAACGCCGTCGAAGAGATTAATCACGGTTTTTCGAGCCGTACCCCATGGCGTCAGTGCCGGAGCAAAATCGGGGCGTATTTTTCGCAGGTCGGCGAGCGCCATCAGCATCCCCTGCATTGTTGAGTTGTTCGAGTTCAATTTGAGAGTGCCGTCGCGGCCAAGCACTTGGACCCGCCAGGAGACAAGCGTCTCGTCGAACCTGATATTCATCGCGACAGTCATCTTATCGCCCGGCACGACCCTGACAGCCTGCTGAACAGGAAAGAAGACCCTGCGTCGGTTGATCGGACTCCGGACGAACGGAGAATTGGTCATTACAATGCCGGGAGCCAATTGTGCAGTGAAATAGCCGCAGAATCCATGTAGGAGACCCGGGGATGTAATCGAGAGAGAAATCGAAGCTTTCAGCGTCCTCGGCGGATCGAGCGTGTCAATCGAGCTAAGACGCACGGGGCGGCCAAGAAAGCGGGCTTTAAAGAAGTCAGCCGGGTAGCCGGTATTGTGAGCAACAATACCGGCCGGTACAAAGTTCAGTCCGATAGGCCTCGAATTCCAGAACTCAACGTTTCGATACGCTTCCGGATATGAAACCGGCGCGATCCATTGTTCGAGCCGGCTCGGAATCGCTGTCCCGCCTGATTTCAGCAGCCGCTTTGCACCGTCGCGAAAATATTTCAGCAGGCCGGCTTCGAATCCAAAGTGTCCCGCCTGATCCGCGACCATTACGTCGGCGCGCTCAGGAAGCGAAATTCGCCCCGAGAGCCCATGGACATGTACGATACGGTCGGCAAATCCGTTGGCCTCTGCAATATCGCGCGCGAGGTCGATTATGCTGCCTGCTTCAATCGCGTACACGCGCGCCGCACCTGCCTGGCAGGCCATCAAACCGAAGATGCCCGTTCCACATCCGAGGTCAACCACGACATCGCCCGGCTTGATAACTTTGCTGATCGCCTTACGGTACAGGCCGACCCGGACTTCGTCAGACAAGTATTGGCGATGTTCGTCGAGGATCATCGACATGGGCATTGCGCTCCCTGCATGTTTTCCGTCATCGCCGCACGAGCGATTTCAACCTTCCGCTGCGCACGCGACGGCGCCGCTGAGATGCTGCGCGTCACGTGACCCGGTAAAGACATTTCTAAACCATAACTCAATTGCAAACCCCATCCAGAGCGGACGCAGATGCATCATGTAAGATGGATTTCCCTGTCGGAACAGTGCGTAGCTCCTTGCGTAGTTTTCAGCGAGCCATTGACCATCGAACCATCCGAGACGCACGGTTTCCATCGAGTCGTAACATGCGGCCCCGCCCGCAGCCCCGAGCGTGGTCAAGAACGCGCTCGCATAAGTAGCCTTCACCGTCCGGGATCGTACCTCTTCGGGTAGGCAGCCAAGCATCGCGCGGCGCACGACGAATCGATCAACTCCGTCACGCATGCGCTGCTCCTCGGGAACAGCCAGGCCAAACTCCAAGATTCTGCGGTCAAAGAAAGGGCAACGTCCTTCGAGGCCGCGCGCCGCGGTCCATCGGTCACCGAGCTCGATCGGCAGCGTCAGCCATCCCGCTGCGAAGGTGCGATAGATATCGCGTTGCGCGCGCGTCGGAAATGTCGGACCAGTTTCTTCGCGGCGCACGCGCTCACTGAGGTCGATGCGCCGCGCAAACTCAGCGGTGAGAGGCTTGGTATATGGAGCATCGGGCCGCAGCCACTGGCGCGCGAGCACTCGGGCGCGCTCGGGCGCCAACGGCCATAGTCCCGCGAAAAAAAAACTCCGTACCGGCGTGATAAATGGATCGGTGCGAGCCAGCTTGAACTCACCGATCAGGCTGCGCGCCACGCTTGCGAATTTTAATTGGCGAAGCCGGTCCGCATACGAGTACATGCTTCCATAGAGCCATTCGTCGCCACCATTGCCGCCGATATGCACCCGAAAATCTCCGCGCGCCGCGAGCAGTGAGTCGTAATCGCCCATCGCGGCGTTCGGGTAGTCAGGCAGGTCAAGGTAATGGCGGCACTGCGCTTCGAGCGTTGCGTAGTCGGTATCGGCCGGCTCGACTGTCGTTACGCGCGCGCCGGTTTCGCGCTCGATCGCGTGGATGTAGCGGGTCTCGTCGGAATCCGGATGACGCATCAGCGAGACGGGCTCGACTAAGGCGCTGGCGTCGCCACGCCGGAGCATCGCGTTGGCCGTGCAGAAGATCGACGACGAATCGAGTCCGCCGCTGACGTCGATCATGACGCGGCCCGTCGAGCGCAGGCGCGCGCGGATCGCCTCGTTGAAAATCGCGCGGAAATGCTCGGCGTATTCGTCATCCTTACGGTGGCGGATTTCCGCTGAAGGGTCGGGATCGTAATAGCGCCAGATTCTGAAACCTTCCTCCGACACCATCAGCGCATGGCGCGGCGCGAGCCGCATAATCCCGCGAAAAAAAGTCTCCTCGCGATTCACCGGCATCTGCACCGCCGTCTCGCCGATCATGCCTTCGTTCGGTTCGCGCGGCACGCGCGGATCGGCGAAGATCTGATGCAACTCAGAGGCGCAAATGAACACGCGTGAATCGCGATAATAAAGCAACGGCCGCACTCCAAGCGGATCCCGCGCGCAGAACAGACGCTTTTGCGCCGCGTCCCAGACCATAAACGCAAAGTCGCCGAGCATCCGCCTAGGCGCCTCCGCGCCCCACGCCCGGTACGCGCACCGCGCGAGTGCCGCATCG
>JAJZAG010000321.1 GCA_021799555.1 Deltaproteobacteria bacterium
CGCCGATACGATGCGCTTGCTGCTCGCGCGCTTCATGCGCCAGCGCGCATCCGAACCGCAGGCTTAGACGCGGCGCGCGGAGATCAGCAGGAACGGAGGCCGCCGCCGTTCTTCGAGCGCTTCGGGACGCGTCCGCACGAACTCCGGCGTGCCTTCCGGTTCGAGCACCCGCGCGATCGCAAGGCCCGCGTCGATCAGCGTATTGAGATAGGTCTCGATCGTCCGATGGTATTTGATCACGCCCTCGACGAACCATCGCGTGTTGCGCGCGCCCTCGTCGCGATAATTGTCGACCGCCCAGTGGCGCTTTGCGCCAGCCGCGTCGCAGCACCATCCTTCGAGATTGTCGGGATTTGCGGTCAGGATCGGATGCTCGACGGAGAAGATAAACGCGCCGCCCTGCTTGAGCCATCGCGCAACGTTGGCGCATACGAAATCGAACCGCTCCACGTAATGGAACGCCAACGAGCTGGTCACCAGGTCGAAGCTCGCGGGATCGAACGCCGCGTCCTCGATCGCACAATTCAGATAGGTGATTCCATCGATCGCGTTTTCGGCGCGCGCCCGCTCGAGCATCCGGGTCGAGATATCGATTCCGATCACAGATGCGGCGCCCTGCTCGCGCATCAGGCGCGACCACTTGCCAAAACCGCATCCGAGGTCGAGCACGCGCAGCCCGGCCAGCGGCGGCAGCATCGAATAGAGCGCGGGCCACTCGAGCGCGGCGTTGAGTCCCGCCTCGTGGCGGCGCAACTGCGAGTAGCCTTTGAAGAATTCCGGATTGTCATAGATGTTCTGCTTCATCCGAATCTCACTGTCCGAGGGCCGCAATACACGCCTCGCGGATTTTCCATAGTTCATCGAAATCCAAACTGCGCGGCGCATCCGGAGACGCGAGCCATCCGCGCATCCATCGCTGATGAAGCGCGATCTTGTAGTCGCCGATTTGCTCGGGCGAAATTTCCTCTTCGTGAAGAAATCTCGCGATCGGCTCCGCCGGTCCGCCCGCGGCTTCGCGCGTAACGTCGATCCGGCCGTCCTGATAGCGCAGGTAGCAGTGCGCCTCCGGGATGGACTCGAGTCCACATTCCTCGAGCACGCGGCCGACGCCGGGCGTGTTGCGTTCATTCATGTAATAGATTCCGATCACGAGCGCGATTTCGAGTTGTTGCTCGTCGGCGAGGCGCTTGAGTAGAGCGTGTTTGGTGCTGCACGTTCCGCGATGCTCACGGATTACAATTAGCGGATCGGTTCGGTTTGAGTTGCGTCCGTACGGCAGCGCGTGGACATAGCGCGCGGCGCCGCGAAAGTCGCGTGCGCCTGCCGCGGCAAACTCGCGGCTGATTTCACCCGCGCTGATTAGCGCGCACGCCGGCAATGCGTTCCACGATCGCACGTAACCGCGCCCGCTCCGATGTATTAATGCGCGGCGAGTCTTGAATCGGCGCCGGCCGCGCGTATCTCCCTATCGTGACAGAAATACCGGGCAGGGAGAATTGCGCAGCACGAATTCAGTGGTCGAGCCGAGCACCATCTCGATTATCCTGCTATGGCCGTACGCGCCGATAAAGAGCAGGTCGGCATCGCGCTCTTTTAAGAATTTAATGATCTCCTCGTTGGCGTGGCCCGCGAGCAGTTTGAATTCCGCGCTCGGCGTGTACGGCTCGAAATACTTACGTGCCTCGTCCAGGGTGCGCTCGCCAAGCTTCGGATCGCGCGCGACGGTCACGACGGTCAACGCCACCCCGAGGCCGCTGGCAACCTCCGCCGCCGCGCGCATCGCGCGCGAGGCGCGCTCGCTGCCGTCGTAGGCAAGGACGGGGCGCGCAATCTCGCGGAACTTCATCGGCGCGATGAACAGCGGCCGCGGACACTTGCGCGCCACCGCCTCGGCGGTCGAGCCGAGCAGCCCGGCCGAGAAGCGCTCGTTAACGCCGCGATGCCCGATCATCACGAGGTCGGCGCTCTTGGCGCGTTCGCAAATCTGGTTGGCGACGACTCCCATCTCGAGCACGGTCTCGGCCGCGACGTTCTCGCGCTTTGCGGCAGCCGCGAAATCTTCAAGCACCGAGCGTCCGCGCGCGGTCAGCACCTCGCGCATCTTCGAAGAGAAGTCCAGATATGGCTCAAGGCCCAGCGAACCTGATATATCATGGAAGAAAGAACCTTCGATCGATACGATATCAACGACATGAAGACCGATCAGGCTGGCGCCGAGACGGCGAGCGAGATGAAAGGCGTAAGCCTGCGCGTTGCGCGAATGTTCGGAGGTGTCGATGCCGACGAGTATTTTTTTGATCAACGGCGAGTCCTCCGCCTTGGACTCCGCGATATCACGCGGCGCGGGTGAGCCTCAAGAGGTGCGCAGGGGCGCAATTCGATGAGCGAGCAGAAAGAATCACGGCTGCTTAAGCTGGTTGATGAGCTCAGCGATGCCGCCGCTCGGGTCGGCCTCGAAGTGCGCCGTGAACGGATCCTTCGTGAAGTTGGCTATCGAGCGCGCGGCGGAGCCTGCCGCCTGCGCGACAAAGACCTTGTGATCATCGATCGCGAGCAGCCCGCCGCCGAGCAGCTCGAAGTGCTGGCCGATGCCTTGCGCGCGCGCGATCTCGAGGCGCTCTACCTGTCGCCCGCCGCGCGCCGCATCGTTCAGCCCGGAGCCGGGCAGCAATAGGTGAATTCGATGCCGCGCCACGAGCCTAGCGCCGCACACACGCGCACTGTAGTCGGCCGCGCCCCGGCGGCCAACACGGAAGATCGGATGGGGGCGTTTCACGCGCGGCTCAAGGACAAGGGCCTGAAGTCCACGGGCCAGCGCGACGATATCGCGCGGGTATTTTTCGGGATTGGGCGCCACATCAGCGCCGAGGAACTTTACGCCGAAGTCAAAAAGATCAATCCGCACGTCGGTTACGCGACCATCTATCGCACGCTTCGGCTCCTGCGCGAGTGTGATCTTCTTCAGGAACGCCATTTCGACGAAGGCCAGGCGCGCTATGAGGCGACCGACGAGCGCCATCACGATCACTTCATCTGCGAACGCTGCGGCAAGATTATCGAGTTCCAAAACGACAGTATCGAACGCCTGCAGGAAGCGGTTGCGCGCGAACTCAAGGCCGAACTGCGCCGCCACAAGATGGAGCTTTACGGCATCTGCGGCGACTGCCTGGCCCGCGGCGAACGCTGAATGATCGCAGCGATCTCAATTCGGGAGTAGCCTATGAATCAACCGCCGCGGATGCTTGAAGGGTATCGCGTTCTGGATTTCACCCATTATGTCGCGGGGCCGACCTGCACGCGGATTCTCGGCGAGATGGGCGCCGACGTGATCAAGGTCGAGCGCTCGCTCGAAGGCGATCATGTCCGTCTGCTCGGTGTCGTGCGCGACGGGATGAGCACCTATTACTTCCAGCACAACCATTCCAAGCGCAGCCTCGGGATAAATCTGCGCGACTCGCGCGGACGCGATCTGATCCTCAAGATGATTCCCAAGATCGACGTCGTGGTGGAAAACTTCGCGCCTGGCGTGATCGCCGAAATGGGCTTCGGCTACGAGGCGCTCAAAAAGCTCAATCCGCGCATCATCATGTGCTCGGTTTCGGTTGCGGGACAGACCGGACCGCTAAGCTACAAGCCCGGCTATGATTACCTGGGTGCATCGCTTGCCGGCATTATCGATCAGATCGGAGAGCCTGAAGGTTCCCCGGTTGTTCCGCCGATGGCAATCGGCGACGTCTCGACAGGCGTCTCGGCCGCGATGGCTGTGGGCTTCGCGCTGTTGCATCGCGAGCGCACCGGCGAAGGCCAGATGCTCGATGCGTCGCTGCTCGACACCTACTTCCACATGCACGAGCTCTCGGTGCCGGTGGTCTCGCTGCGGCCGGGAAAATTTACGCCCAAGCGCGGCGGTGCGACGCATCCAACCGGCGCTCCGTGCGGAGTTTACAAGGCAAGCGGCGGCTACGTGTTTATCGTCGTCCAGCAGCATGAAATCGGCCGGCTGTGGCGCGCGATGAAGCGCCCTGAGCTCGCCGAAGACGCGCGCTTCAAGACCAATCGGGACCGGCTCAAGAACAACCTCGCGCTGCGCGAGATAATCGAAAGCTGGATGCAGAGTTTTCCCGATCGCGACGCGGCGATTGCGCTTCTCGATGCTGAGCGCGTGCCATGCGCTCCCGTGTACAAGCTTGCCGAATCGATGGCGCATCCGCATTTGCGCGGGCGCAAAACCGTGCGC
>JAJZAG010000030.1 GCA_021799555.1 Deltaproteobacteria bacterium
GGTTGCCCAGCGGGTCCTCGATCCAGACCAGGCGCCCGGCCTGATCATCTCAGATGGCAGCGCCCAGGCCATTCATTCACCGCGCTGTTCTTTTCCGTCACGATAGCTCCGCACAAGCCCTTCGCAGAACCGGTGCGGCGCTCTGCGCGGTAAGCGGTCGGGGTGGTTCGCGAAGGCCGGCCTGAGCAACGCCGAAGCGTTCGAACTCCCGCGTTGCCGTTTGATCCGGCACACGCCGCCGATCCGTCATTCCGACCAAGGTGAGGAATTTCGGCCTTCCTACTCGGCAAAGCGCGCGCGGCTGTTGAGTCCGGTTGTGGTAGAGGATCACTATCTGTTTACACGGGGGTTCCATTTTCACCTGCGATGTGCAATAGTGTGGTCAGCGATGGAGTTGGCCATCAAAGGCGCCCGTCGTCCGCGTAATCTGTACGGAAAATCCTGCCAGCTCCCTGAAGCTCGTCAATCTCGGCAACCGCGTATCTCATCCGATTCCTGTTGGGATTCGGAATTAGCGATTTCCAATATCGTGCCCGGACTCTATTTCTCTCGGCGAGGGGAAGTCTCCGAGGTCCCGCGGGATTTGAGGATGGAGTGGTTGCGGCGTGATGGAAACTCGGCACAAAAGCTCGCGCGGCGCCAGTCAGGCGAGGCCAATGAAGGATTGCGGCACCGCAATAATTCGGAACGAACCCATCGCGCCTACCTGAAAATTCTCAGCCTCGGAGCGGCTTTTTCTCCGGATGAACGCCACCCGAGCGGGGACGAATTAACCCATCACGAACCCATCGGTGATGCGCCCCGCGCCGGCGCGCGGCCGGACCGATCAGCATCCGGGCGTCTTGATCCGGTGGGGGCGGTGATGGAGGCGGCGATCGGATTCGAACCGATGCATGGAGGTTTTGCAGACCTCTCCCTTAACCACTTGGGTACGCCGCCCGGCGGGAATTGCGATACCAGCGGACGCCAAGGATTATCACGCCGTTTCGAGCCTATCAATTGCGCCGCGGCCAGAGCGCGGGCCACGACGCGCGGCTTGCGCGGGATCGGTCAAGCGGTCGGACGCGCCGAGCGCGAATTCCAGCTTTCGAGCGCCGCGCGGACGCGTGAGCTCTCCCGCTCGACGGCGGCGACGAGCCCGCGCGCCTGCGCGTCGGAATTCGAGCGCGCGGTCGCTTCGAGCTCGCGGCATAGCGCGGCGAGCGGCGTGGCGCCAAAGTGGCCGCAACTGCCCTTGATCGCGTGCGCCGCCTGCGCGACCGCCGCCGGATCGTCCTCGGCTACGCCCGTGCGCATCGCGGCGATGCGCGCGTCAAGGTCGGACAGAAACACCCCGATAAGCCGGCGCACGAAATCCCCACCGTCCTCATCGGCGGCTTCGAGATTCGTGAGCGCCTCCGGATCTACCGCCATCGGCGCCGCCGCGGGTGCCTCGTCCGGCGGGAGGATCGCGTGATTTCGCGGCGAAGCGTGGCCGACGGTGGACTCGGTCTCCAGAGCGCGGCGGCGCCGTTGCTCCATAAGCCATCGCGCGAGAATCGCGGCCAGGTCTTCGGGCAGAAACGGCTTGCTCAGATAGTCGTCCATCCCGGCTTCGAGACACTTCTGCCTGTCGCCGGCGAGCGCGTGCGCGGTCAATCCGATTATCGCGACGGCGTCACGGCGGGCGTCGCGGCGAATCGCGCGAGAGGCTTCATAGCCGTCGAGCTCGGGCATCTGGCAATCCATGAGGATGACGTCGTAATCGGCGCGTTCGATCTCAGCCAGTACTTCGGCGCCATTGGTGACCGCGCTGGCGCGATAGCCGAGGCGTTCGAGCATCTTGAGCACCACGCTGCGGTTCACAGGATGGTCTTCGGCGACGAGGATTCGCGCGCGAGCGCGCTCTTGCGCCGGCATCGCGCGGGCGATTTCACAAAAGGGCGTATGCGTACGCATCGCGCCCGAAGCCTGGGGAGTTGCGGAATCGCGCGCAGTGGAACGCGCCGCCGCGACGAGGTCAAAGAGGCAGCATCGCAATTGCGATTGGCGCACGGGCTTCGCAATCATGGTGCGAATACCAGCCGCGTCAAGCGCGGCGCCTTCGGGGCGTTTGCCGATTTGGCAGAGTCCGATCAGCCGCGCCGGATCGACCGCCTCGAGCTCCGAGAGCCGGCGCGCGAGCGCGAGACCTTCCATCCCCTCGAGATGGCAATCAAGCAGAATCGCATCCCAACGGTCGCCGGAGCGGACCATCGCGGCGGCGGCGAGCGTCTGCGCGGCCGAGGTTGCGCGCTCGCAGTTCATCCCCCACGACTCGATCTGCCGCGTCAGCAAGCGCGCGGCCGTCGTGTCGGGAGCCGCCAGCAATACGCGCCGGCCGTGCAACTCCTCGTGCGCAGCGGCGTCGGCTTGATTGGGGGCGAGCTTGAAGCGTGCGGTGAACCAGAAGTTAGCGCCCTGCCCCGGCGCGCTCTCGACTCCGATCTCGCCGTCCATCCGCGCGACTATCTGCGCGGAGATGGCGAGCCCGAGACCCGTACCGCCGTGGCGGCGTGTCGTCGAGCTGTCAGCCTGATAGAAGGCCTGGAAGAGATGCGGCTGCGCGTCAAAGGCGATTCCGGGGCCGGTGTCGCGGATCGAAAAGCGCAGCGTCGCATCGGTGGGCGAGGCGCTGGCGCATTCGACGGTGACCGTTACGTCGCCTTGCGCGGTAAACTTGATCGCGTTGCCGATCAAGTTGATCAGCACCTGTCGCAGGCGGACCGGATCGCCGCGCAATCGCGCCGGCACGGCCGCATCGACGAAGCTGGCGAGTTCGATCCGCGAACGCTGGACCTGCTCGGCGAACAGTTCGATCGCCCCCTCGAGGGTTTCCGTCGGACTGAAGTCGATCTCTTCGAGGCGCAGCTTTCCGGCGGAAACTTTCGAGAAGTCCAGTACGTCGTTGATGATGCCGAGCAGGGAATGCGCGCTCGACCAGACCACCTCGGCGAACTCGCGCTGATCGGGATTGAGCCGCGTGTCAAGCAGCATCCGCGTCATCCCGATAATCGCATTCATCGGGGTGCGGATCTCGTGGCTCATGTTGGCGAGAAAGGCGGACTTGAGACCGACGGCTTCGAGCGCCGCGTCGCGCGCGCGCGCGATCTCTTCGTGGGCGCGCTTGCGCTCGATCGCGTAGAACAGCGCGCGCGTCAGCCACTGGCCATCGAATCTCCCCTTTACCAGATAGTCCTGCGCGCCCTGCTTGACGATTTCTCGGCTGAGCCGCTCGTCGTCGAGTCCGGTCATCACGACGATCGGGAGCCGCGCGGCGGCCGCGCTGACGCGCGCGATGGTTTCCTCGCGCGGGCAATCGGGCAACGAAAGATCGAGCAACACGACGTCGAATTGATCATGGCGCAGATAGTCCAAACCCGCGCTCAGCCGCGCCGCGGTTTTCATCTGAAAACGAGCGCCGCTGCTCTCGGCGAGCACGACAGCGACCAAGCGCGCGTCGGCGGGATTGTCTTCGATCAGCAGAACGCGGATGGGCGCTTCAGGCATCGCGGACTACTCCTCCGGCAGCTTGACCAGCTTCAGCCAAAAGTCCTGAATCTGCCGGACCGCGTTGACGAACTGCGCGTAGTCAACCGGCTTGGTGATGTAGCAGTTGGCTTGCAGGTCGTAGCTGCGCACCACGTCCTTTTCGGCCGACGAGGTGGTGAGAACGACCACTGGAATCCGTTTGAGCATCGGATCGGTTTTGATCTCCGCGAGCACTTCGCGCCCGTCCTTGCGCGGGAGATTCAAGTCGAGGAGTACAAGATCCGGGCGCCGCGCCTTGCTATGGCCGCCGCGGCGGCGCAGATAGTTCATCGCCTCGACGCCGTCGGGAGCGACGTTCAGACGGTTGCTGACTTTGCCATCGCGCAGGACTTCGATGGTTAAGCGCACATCGCCTGGGTTGTCCTCAACCAGCAGAATATCCACTGGTTCGAGATTCGTCAGTAGGTTTTGCGTCATCATCAACCTCGCCCGCGCCCAGTGTGAAGCGGAAGACGGCGCCGTGTCCCGCTTCGGATTCGACCCAGATGCGGCCGCCGAAGCGTTCGATAATCCGCTTGCAGATTGCCAGACCGATTCCTGTGCCAGGATACTCGTCGCGGCCGTGCAACCGCTGAAACATCGCGAAAATCCGGTTCTTGTACTCGCGCCCAATGCCGATGCCGTTGTCGGCAACCGAAATGGTCCATTCACGCCCGGCACATACCGCACCGACGTGAATGCGGGGAGCGTCGGCGCCGCGAAACTTGAGCGCGTTGCCGATCAAGTTCTGAAAGACCTCATAGAGACGGTTCTCGTCGCCGAGGACGTGTGGAAGCGGGTCGCTTGTAATTTCGGCGTGCGACTCCTCGATCGCCAGCGCAAGGCTGTCGAGTGCGCGGCGCAGCGCCGCTTCCAGGTCGATCGTGGTCGGCTCAGGACCGCGCCCGGCGCGCGAGTAGTTGAGCAGGTCGTTGATCAGCTGCTTCATGCGCCTTGCGCCTTCGACGGCGAAATTGATGAATTCGTCGGCGTCGGGATCAAGGCGTCCCGCGTAGCGCTGCGCGATCAGTTGCAGATAGCTCGCGACCATCCTGAGCGGTTCCTGCAAGTCGTGAGACGCGACGTAGGCGAACTGCTCGAGTTCGGCGTTCGAGCGTGCGAGTTCCTTGGTGCGGGCGACCAGCTCGGCTTCGGCACGTTTGCGCTCGGTGATATCGTAGCTGATCGCGGAGAACGCGGTCAGCCGTCCGCGCTGGTCGCGAATCGGCGCAATCGAGACCGCGACGTCGATTATGGCGCCGTCTTTGCGGCGCGCCTGAGTCTCGAATTCCTGCAGAACCGCCGCGGCCCGGATCTCAAGACTGGGAGCGAAAGCTTCGGCCGCGCGCCCGGGCGCGCTCAGAATATCGATTCGGCGGCCGAGCATCTCGTGCGCCGCATAGCCGTACACTTTTTCGGAGCCGGCGTTCCAAGTGAGTGCGGTCAATTCCGGCGTCAGGGTTGCAATCGCGTAACTCGAAGTCTCGACGATCGCCGAGAGCATCGCGCGGTATTCCCCGGCCTTCTTGTATTCGGTCATATCCCGGATCGTGGCGAGCGCTTCGATGCCGCCGCTGGATTCAATCGGGCTCAGACTGACTTCTACGGGGAATCGAGTACCGTCCTTGCGCACAGCTTGAATATCAAGCTCGGGAGCGAGCAAGCGAGCGACGGGGTTGCCGAAGAACTTTGCGCGCAGCGCGGGATGCGTCGCGCGGATTTCTTCAGGGACAAGTATTTCTATCTTTCGTCCGACCAGATCAGCGGGTTGGTAACCGAGCTGATTCAGGGTGCGCGGATTCGCGTAAGTGATCTCGCCGGCGGAATTAACGGTCAGAATCGTGTCGGTGGCCGACTCGATAAGATTGCGGAAGCGAGCTTCGGCACGGCGCACCGTTTGAATTTGATTCGCCAGCTCGCGCCCGCGCTCTTCGGCCTGACGCGCCGACCATTGGGCCATCTCCGTCGCAGCCCGCAGCCTGCGCAGGACCCGCTCTATAAAGACCGCCGCAAAGCCGACGAAAAGCAGTGCGGCCAGCGAACCGTAAACAATGATCCGAATCGAAAATTGTGCGGTTCTCGATTCGCGCGATTGGCGCTGATCGAGCAGTCCGTGCTCGATACCCGCCATCTCTCGCACCCGGCGCTCAATCTCCGCGCCCAGCGGAACCCACCCGTGCGCGAGCGCGTAGGCGACGCCGGCGCGCTGCCCATTTCGACGCGCTTGCGCAAGCGCGTCCGCACTGAGAGCGATCCGCGCGCGCATCAGGGGTTCGAGCGCTTTGAGGTTTTTGACTTCGACCGGATTGTCGCGCACAAGGATCTGAAGCTGCGCCAAGTCCTTTTCGAAGCGCGCCATTATCTGCTTGTGATCGACCAGATCGCCGGAGGCGCCGGCGAGGATCGCCGCCCAGTTCTGATCTTCCGCGCGCGTCGATGCGGTCCGCAAATCGCGCAGCGTGTCGATGACGCGATAGGTGTGTGTGACCCATCGGGTGGTATCTGCGAATTCCCGCGTACTCCAGAACGCGACCGCACCGACCATCAGAAGCGTTGCGACGGCAAGCCCGAATCCGAGCCAGATTTCGACGGCGCTCGCGATAAAGCGATCACTGAGCGCTTTAGTGGCGGCGCTTGCGGATTCGGGCCGAGCACTCGGCTGCCCGTGCGGCTGCGACCGGTCGGGGTTCGATGTGACGGACACAAGCACGCAAAGCCCTCGGCAAAAATCCAAGAAATGTGCCGGAGTTCGAGAGCGCTCTCAGGCAGATTACTTCGATATATCAACCACTTGGACACCGAACGGACCAATTTGGCTCGTAAATGCAACTCGCGGTAGCATTCAGACTTCGGCACGGCTTTGAAAGTAGCCACAATTCCGGCGTCGAGCGCCAAAAAATGGTGGCTTCGATTGGCGCTCGCCATGCCGCGTGCGGTAGATTTACACAGTCAGGACCGCAGGTCCTTCGTTGCTTCGCTGCACAGCGAATACCGCGTAGAGGTAGGTTTCATGCCGGAACCGGTTGCTCAAAAGAACTTGACCAATTCATCCCCAAATGGACAATTCGAGTGGCCCACAATCATCGATGAACTCAACCACCTGCTCCGACTGCGCACCACACCAATCGGGATGAAGCTCTTCGCAACGGTCGAGGAGATGGAAGCAATTCCTAAAATCCGGCGCCCGAAGTCCATCCACACCACCGATCAGATAGTCGCGCAGGCGGCGCGGCTCGGATGGACCGTCGGAATCACGGCGAAGGATCTTGTCGGCGCGCAGTGCGGCGCGGTGATCGGACTTCATCCGCAGAATGAAGAGTGGCTCTCCGGCAAGGCGATGGCCGGCGTGTGGTTCTCAACCCTCGAAGATTCGGCGGCGCATCAGCGCGCGATGGATACGGTGCCGTACGGGCGCTATGCCGCGATGGCGGTGGCGCCGCTTGCCTCGGGGCGTCTCACGCCGCCGGACATCTGCCTGATTTACGCGACGCCGGGGCAGATGATCCTGTTTATCAACGGTCTGCAATGGACCGGCTACCGAAAATTCAACTGGGGCGTCGTCGGCGAGTCCGCGTGCGCGGATTCGTGGGGACGCGCATTGCGGACCCGGGAGCCGAGTCTTTCAATTCCGTGTTACGCGGAGCGCCGCTATGGCGGCGTGCTTGACGATGAACTGCTCTTGGCAACGCCACCTGAATTCGTGCCCAAGGCGATCGAAGGGATGAAGCGGCTGGCTGCCAACGGTTTGCGCTATCCGATTCCACAATACGGAATACAATCGGACGCACGCGCCGGGCTGTCAGTATCATACGGCTCGCGCGACAAGAGCTGACCTCGATATAATCGCGCCGGACTTATTTTCCGCCGGAAGTAGCGGTCCCGAGCGTCGCGAGCGGATGCTTGCGCGAGCTCAGGAAGATCACGAGGTCCTCGAGTTGTTCGGGCTTCAGATTTCCCGCGTAGGCGGGCATATTGTAGCCGCCGTTCATGATTCGAATCGTGAGGTCGGCTTTGGTTAACCGATCTCCGACGAAACTCAAGTCAGGTCCGCGATGCCCGCCGCTGCCTGCAATTTGATGGCAGTACTCGCATCCTTTTTCGTGAAACAGCATCGCACCGTCGGCGAACGGTCCGGTGTCGGAGCCCACGACTCGCGCGGAGAGCGGTTGCGCCGTGAAATCGGGCGACCAAGGCTTGCGAATCGCTTCGACCCACAGTGTCGCAATCATCATAACGATCACGACTACGGCGCCGACCGCCCATGGGCGGTTGCGCGGATGGCGCTCTCCAGTGTTGGAGACGATCGGCACGATCAACAGGACGATAACTCCGACCAGCGGCGCCAGCAGGATCACTGGCGTCGTCATTTCGTGCGGGATCAGCGCGAGCAGCGCAAAGTACCAGAGCAAATACCAGTCGGGCGCGGGATCGCTCGCGAGCAGGCTCGGGTTGGGCGGATTACCCAGCTTGGGCGGACCGAAGATCGCGGCCAGAGCGACGATCGCAATTACGACGGCGAGGCAAAATACCACGTCGCGCCACGCCGCATCAGGCCAGAATGGAACCCCGCTCTTTTCGATTAGCTCGTCATACTTCTTATGATAGGTCGCGGGATCAACCGGCTCACCGGCAACCGGCGGCTCCGAGATTCCGTCGTGCATGACCAGATAGAGATGAATACCCACCACCGCGAAAATAAGCGCCGGGATGAAAAACACGTGGAACGCGAAAAATCGCGAAAGCGTGGCGCCCCCGAGCGTCTTCCCGGCCAGCAGAAAATGCGCGAGCATCGGCCCTACTATCGGCATCCGTCCGGCCTGCTCCGCTCCCACCACGACCGACCAGACCGCATTCTGGTCCCATCGCAACAGCTGCCCGGTGAATCCCATCGCGAGCGTAAGGAACAGCAACACCACGCCGGTTACCCAATTGAACTCGCGCGGGTATTTGTAACAGCCCATCACGAAAACCTGCGTCATGTGAATCCCGACCAGCAGAACCATCGCGGATGCGCCGAAGTAGTGCATCCCGCGCAGCAGGTTTCCCATCAGCGCCCGCGTAGTGATGAATTGCAGCGCCTGATATGCATCGCCGCTCGAGGAAATGTACGAAGTGGAAAGCGCGATCCCCGTGACGACCTGGATCATGAATGCGACCAGCGTCGCGCTGCCGAATACGTACCACCATCCCGTGTCGGGCGGCACCGGATGGCGCGAAAGATCGCCCATCAGCTTGAGTAACCCGGTGCGTTCTTCGAACGCGTCGATCAGCCGGTGGATAAGATTCATCGCTGCGCGTCCGCCCGCGGTTTCATCCGATCGGCACCGCGCTGGTGCGGATCTCGACCATCCCGTTGTTGACTCTCACCGGATAGCGGAACAGCGGACGCGGCGGGGGACCTCCGGCGACAGATCCGTCGGAGTAGTAAACTCCGCCGTGACACGGACACATGAACAAGTCCGCGTCGGGGAGCCATCGCACCGGACATCCCAGATGGGTACAGTTAACCGCGAACGCGGTAAACTCTCCGGTTCCGTCGCGGCGCAGCCACGCCGCGGTTTCAGCGGTAACGCCGGCCCATGCCAGCGGCGAAGGATCGCGGAATGAGACGCGCACGGTTTTGCCGATCGGAAAACTCTCGGCCTCGCCGACCGGCCGCCAGACTACCGGGAATTTCCTGATCAGCGGCCCGATAATAAAGCCGACAACCGGCACCGCGACCAGCGCGGCAGCGATCCCCATCAATCCGAGCGAAAGCCGGGACAGAAATTGGCGGCGTTCGGGACTGAGTGGGGCTTCGCTTTCAGTCGCGTGATTTTCGAGGTCACTCATCATGCACCAGCTCTCCAATCCAGCGCGAAAGCGCGATGACAAAAAGGATCAACCCAACCGCTGAAAAAGCGAGCGAGGTAACCAGCCCAAACGCTCCAAACGTAATTCCGAGCGCCATCACGGCAGGTTGATAGGTCGGCGCAGGCACGCGCGCGGGTTTGGGTTCGATCCATCCTTGCGCGGCTTTCGCGGCGTTATGATCGATTTCGGGCGGCATCAAGTAATCCTCTGGATCGTACGCAAGCCAACTCCGACCGCGCGGCCGCGCGCTTCGGGTTTCGAGTACCATCGGGCCATCACGAACATAATCGCGCCAAGATAAATCAGGCCGCCCGGCACCCACATCAGAAGTCCGCCCAACTGTTGATCGACGGTGGGCGTAATCCCACAACCATCGCGCAGCATCGCGATGATTCCGAGCGGGTCGGCGGGATGCACGTAGGCGGGATAAAGGCCCGGCTTTGCGAAGGTGAGCAGAATAGCCAGCAGGCTATTGGAAACCGCCGCGGTCGCCAGATAAATGATCGCGTGCGTCGATTCCATCCGCGCGCTCGCGACGGGCGCGAAAATCGGCCACCAGAAGATCGTCGCGGTCACAAGGAAGCACAGATGCTCGACGATGTGCACGTTTTCATCGCCGAGCGCAGCATTATAGAGCACGGGCCAATGCCAAAGCCACAGCGCCCCGGCTGCGAGCGTCCACGCCAGGGCGGGCCGCGTCAAAACCCGCTCGATTCGCGCAAGCGCCGGGATCGCGAGTACCGAACGCACGAATTTTTCCGACTGACCAGTAATCAGCAACGGCGGAACGATCAGGATGAGTATCAGATGCTGGAGCATGTGCGCGCTGAACAGGTAATGATCCGAGAGTGCGTCGAGCGGTGAGACCAGCGCGAGAAACATCGCGGCGGCCCCCGCGACAAACCAGGGTGCGTGCGAATAATCGCCGCGCTGAGCAAGCGCGTAAGCCGCGAGCAGCGCGGCGCATCCGATCACGATCGACGGATCAAAATCCCACGCCGTCAGCAGATTGCCAATTCCGTTCACAGGATCGCCCAGAGGTAAACGATGCTGAAAATCACGACCCAGACGGCATCGACGAAGTGCCAATAGATTCCGACCGCCTCGAAGGCGTCAGCCTCGCGCTCGCTGCCGACCAAGCGGCGCGTGGCGGCAAGTCCGGCGACGATGGCGATCGCAACCAGGCCAATAAAAACGTGCAAGCCATGAAATCCGGTCAAGGTAAAGAATGTGGTCGCAAACAGGTTGCGATTCACCGCTATTCCACGTTGATAGAGTCCGGCATATTCGAGCGCCTGGCCACACAGAAACAGCGCTCCGAGCATGACAGTAGCCAGGAGCCACCAAAGCGTCGCGCGATGGGCACGGGCACGGTAGCCGGCCGCGGCCATGATCATCGTCGCGCTGCTCGCGAAAAGAAGAATCGAGAATAACCCTGTGCGCAGCGGATTCAAGGCGGTTGCAGCGGTCGGTCCGGCGCCCGGATACGAGTGATAAAATACGTACGCGATTATCAGTAGCAGAAAAAAATTCGCTTCCGACAGGATGAACAGACTAACCGCGAGTTTAGCCTTCGGCATCGCCCCCTACCCTTCGAGCGCGGCTTCGACGCGTTCATCGGCACGATCCGGATACTTCAAGTCCCACAAGGGGCGCCGGCCATTGACGGGAGGCACCAGAGCGAAGTTCTCCGGCGGTGGCGGTGACGAGGTCGCCCATTCGAGCGTCCATGCATCCCAAGGATTGTCGCCCGCAATCGCGCCGGCCGTGAGGCTCCGGTATATGTTCCACAGGAATACCAGCACCGAGGCCAGCAGGACGAACGCTCCGATCGTGGAAAGCATGTTCAGGATCGCCCAGCCGGGCAAGTCCGGATAGGTATACACGCGCCGCGGCATCCCCATCATCCCGAGCGGATGCATCAAAAAGAACGTCAAGTTAAGGCCGCTCACCGTCAGCCAGAAATGCCAGCGGCCGATCCGTTCATCGAGCATCCTGCCCGAGATCTTTGGAAACCAGTAGTACAACCCGGCGAAGATCGCGAGCGCGGTTCCTCCGAACAGCACGTAATGGAAATGCGCGACCAAGTAGTAGGTATCGGTGAGCTGCCAGTCGATCGGGATCACGGCGAAGCTGACGCCTGTCAGTCCGCCAATCGTAAACATCACTATAAAGCTGAGCGCGAACATCATCGAGGTTGTGAATCGAATCCGCCCGTGATAGAGCGTGACGGTCCAGTTGAAAATCTTGACTCCGGTCGGCACCGCGATCGCCATACTTGTGAAAACGAAAAACAGGTCGTAGACGTGGCCCATGCCGACTGCAAACATGTGATGCGCCCATACCGTGAAGGAAAGAAACGCGATCGCAACGGTTGACGCGGCGACGAATCCGTAGCCGTAGATCGGCTTGCCCGAAAACACCGGGATGACTTCGGAAATCATCCCGAACGCGGGCAAAATCATGATGTAAACCTCAGGATGTCCGAAGCCCCAGAAGTAATGCTGCCAGAGCAGCGCCGAGCCGCCGAAGGCGGGCGTGAAAACGTGCGCGTTCAGCAGACGGTCAACCAGCAGCAGCATCAGCGCGCCATTGAGCACCGGCAGCGCCATCAGAATCAGAAACGAGTTGACCAGTGTCATCCACACAAACAGCGGCAGGCGCCGAATAGTTTGCCCCGGCACGCGCAACGTAATTATCGTCACGATCATGTTGATCGCGCCCGCGATCGAGCTGATGCCTAGGCAGGTAAGCGCCAGCACCCAATAGGTCAGACCGTTGGAAAATGAATATGCGGGTTCCGAGAGCGGCGCGTAGCTGAACCATCCGGCATTGGGCGCTCCGCCGGCAAAGAAGCTGAAGTACAGCAGTATTCCGCCGAACAATTGGAGCCAGAAGCTCATCGCGTTAAGCCGCGGAAACGCTACGTCGCGAGCGCCAATCATCAGCGGAATCGCGTAGATCGACATTCCCGCGAGCATCGGCATCACGACCAGAAAGATCATCGTTGTGCCGTGCATAGTAAAGATCTGGTTAAAGGTGTCGGGGTCGAGAAGATGGTTGTTGGGCACCGCCAGTTGAATTCGGATCAACAGCGCCTCGACACCGCCGAGCGCGAAAAACAGCAGCACGGAAAGCATGTACATGATTCCGATCTGCTTGTGATCGACCGACGCAACCCACGCGAGAAGTCCGCGGTGGGCCGCTGCCTCACTCGGTTCTCCGGCACGCACCCTGACGGCGAGGCCGCTCACTTGAGGGTCTCCATATAGGCAACCAGTGCGCGCGCTTGCGCGTCGGTCAACTGGAAGTTGGGCATGTGAGTCTCAGGCTTGATCGAGTTCGGATCTTTGAGCCACTTGAACAGATTGGCCGGGGTATCAGCGGCCGCACCGGCGGCGATCGTGCCGCGCCCCGCCAGATGAGTGAGGTCGGGACCGATTCGCTGATTAGCGGGCGTGCCAGAAATCGTGTGGCAATTAACGCAGGTTTGATCGCGAAAGAGTTGCGCACCCTGCGCGGCCACGCCGGCGGTCGGGACCGGCGGAACGGATAGCTGGCGGCGTTGCCATGCGGCGAAATCGGCGGGGCGTTGCGCGATCACGACGATTCTCATCCACGCGTGTTGATTGCCGCAAAACTCGGCGCATGTGCCAAGGTAGGTGCCGGGCTTCTCCGCGCTGATCCAGATGTGATTCGGATGACCCGGAATCGCGTCGATTTTGCGTCCCAATTCGGGCACCCAGAAATCGTGAATCACGTCGGCGGATTCGACCTCGAGCAAAATTGGAGTGCCGACCGGGATGTGAATCTCGTTGGCCGCGACGATTCCGGACTTAAGATAGTCCGCCTCCCACCACCATTGGTGGCCGATCACGCGCAGGTCGGGCGCGCGGCCGGAGACGGGAGGGTCTGAGGCGTGGATCGTGCGGACCGTGAAAATGAAGATCGCCACCAGCAGCAGCGCGGGGAGCACGGTCCAGATTATTTCAAGTCGTGGATTACCGAACTCCTGGCGCGCTTCGACGGCCCCCTCGCGATCGCGATAACGAATTATAGCAACCGTCACCAGCGTCGCGACCAACGCGAATATCGAGAACATCACGAGCAGAATCGCGACAAACAAGTGCGCGATCGACGCGGCTTCCGGCGAAAACGGATTAAGTGTGGGTACGCCGGTCATCGGACTTAAATGACCGGCCGACTCCCTTCGCAAAGCTCTCGCGCGCGAGACCGATCATCGATCACGCTAGCGCCGCATTGCCGTGCTTTCAAGCGTGAGTGACGATTCCAGCCGCGACGTCCACCTTACAGAACGTCAGCGCGTCTCTTCGAGCAGCTCGGGCGAGTCGAATTTCGGGCTGTTGAGTTTCGGCGACACTGGCGTGGCGAGCAGAAGGCCGTCTGGCGCCGGCGCCAGCATCGGCTTCAGCGCCATCGCGTCGCGACACAGTGGATCCATCCAGTCATCGGCGCGCGTATCGGGAATAATCACCGGCATTCGGTCATGGTATGGAGCCATCGTGGCATTCGCGGTGGTTGTAATGATCGTAAAAGTGGTCTCCCACTGGCCGGGCTTCTTCTGCCAGGCTTCGTAGAGGCCGGCAAACAAGAGCAGGCCGCGGTCTGCGCGATGAAGCCAGATCGGACGGCGGGCATCTTTGGCGCCGGTCCATTCAAAAAATCCATCGGCCGGTACCACGCAGCGGCGTTTGCGGAACGCGTCGCGAAATGCCGGGCGGGATTCGATTGTCTCGGCGCGCGCATTGATGCATCGCGCAGCCTGACTGGAATCCTTGGCCCACCGATTGACGAGGCCCCATCGAGCGATTTCGGCTTTGCGGGTTTCGTATTCGAGCCGCACCACGAAATGCAATTGCATCGGAGCCAAATTGTAGCGCGGCTTATACGTGGCAAGCGCTTCAGCCGCGACTCCCAGCTCCCCAGCCAACGCGTTACCGTCGCGGCGCGTGATCGTGAATCGACCGCACATCGGCCTTATCCTATCCTAGCGCGAGAGCCTCCGGCCGTCGCCTAGCTTGGACACGTTCATCATTTAGACGTTTATTATCCCGTAACGTGCCGATAGTAATCTTTATTACTAAAATGTTATGTGAGAAATGACTAGTTATTTATATATTCCATTGTAATCTACTCTAGTTGTTTAATAGAATTTACGGATCGCATGTTACTGTATGATGCTAGATTCCGTATACACTGGTATTATATCAAGCGCGTATGAAACCTCGAGTGCGTAGTAGAGGTCGTGCCGAAGGCGGCCAGTGGCAACGAAAGACGCACAGGCACTGGCGTGGATCGAGCGTGTGGCACCATCTGCACCTGAGCCGCGGCATCTCGCTGAATATCTGGACGATGAAGGGACTAGACCATCACGTTATCGAATTCGGCGCGGTTACCGAACGGGCGCCGAAAGACGTGGCCGAGGCGAAGCGCGCCGCGCTGCGGCTGGTACGATCGCTGTGCCTGGCAGCAGCGCGGCGGGCCTTCAGGATGCTGCGGAATAGCCGCGGATGAAGAACACCCGCGGCACTGCGCAAGCCGCCGCGACCCATGCTCCGCCCCAACATTATCGCGAGCGTTTCAGAATCATTCGCCGCCTGGGCCTGTTACATACACGCTGCCCTTCTTCCCAAGGCGAATGCACTGGGTGTAGGCACCACCCGCGTAGTCGGCATCGCAGATCGGCTTGTCAACCGCCGGACACTTGTAAACATGCGCTTCAATCGGAAGGCACTGTGATAAATTAAAGGTCAGCTCCGCATTATTCAGGGCCGCGGCGGCGGGCGTTGGCGCGTTCGTGGAGCATCCGGCAATCAGCACGGCCGCGAAAGAACCGGCAATGGCCAACGTCACCATGTGAGTGTTCGCTCGTGGATATGGCGAGCCAGGTTTCCGGATAGTCTTCATCGGTAGTCTCCTTGTTGACGGTTCGCTGACGACGTGCGTACCAAAAGACTACGCGTATTCCCAATCGAATGCCAACTTTATTTGCAGCGCGCGACCGGCGATTCCGGGCTTACGGAGCGTCCGACAATTTTACTTTTTGCGCTTGACTGAGCGAGATCCATCCTTGCTGGGCAAAGTATTGCGACAGATACGCAACGACCTGATCGGCCGTCTTATCACTGAGGTAATCGAGCTGCGAAGTGTAGATCTTTCCACCCGCGAGTCCCGCATTTGCGGCGGTCATGCCAACCGTCGCGCCTCCCTGCGCCGCCGCGCCCGCACCCATCGTGACCGCGGCGCCCGGCATCTTTCCACTGTCGGCATGAGTCGTGAACTGCATCAGAGGCTGACGCTCGGCGCCGGCCACCGTAAATACATTGACCTGCGTGTCGAGTTTGGAAGCACCGGCGCCGAACCCGATCATGAGGCGGCGCAACCGGTTGCCTTCATCGAGGTTCAGAAATTTTCCGTCGATCACTAAATCACCGTTGGCCGGTTGTGTGGACGATCTTCCGCGCACCACTGTGAAGCCCAATTCTTCGAGTTGCTTGGCGATCTCGGAAGCCAGGGTATCGGCGGCCTGATTACCAAGATTTTCCTGGCGCTGCTCGGCTGGAGTGCTCGAGAGGCTATTCATAAGACGCGCACCAATCGCGGAATTTTCCGAGACCTGCGAGGCGGAGAACGCAAAATCGTCGACGACGATACGCGCCGGACGCGCGGCCGCGGTCGCGGGCGGGGGTGTCGTTGAACCGGGCGTTACGCTCGCACCCGCGCATCCCACGATCGCGACCGCTGCGACGAAATATACCATCAAGCTTCGGCTTGAGCTTGTGAAAATCCGCATTATAGGCTTCACGATCGTGATTCCTCCTCTCACTCGCAAAATCCCGGTACGCTCGGGATTTTCGCGAAGCTAAGGATAGCACTAACGCCTGCCAGTCGGACCATCGGCAGCGGCTGCTTCACTGCCGATGCGGAACCGGGGCCGGCAGACTAGCTACCGGTCAAACCATTTCGGGTTGTTGATCGCGAGCGCCTCGGCCAAAGATTGCCTCACGTGAGCGCGCAATGCCGGATCATCGACGCTGATCGCGCCCGCGCGAATTTTCTCCGCCAGTTCAGCGCTGAGCGTTTCGGTGTCACCACCGTGGCCGAGGATTGCCGCGAGCCGTGCGCCCTCGGCCGCAGTTTGCGCGGCGATCATTTCGGCCTCGCGCTTGACGATTGCAATCGCGTTAATCGTGACGCGGGTTTTGAAGCGATGGTAGCCCGATAACGTGGGCATCAGTTCGTCTTCAAGATATTTCATTGCCGCCTTCAAGAGAGTCGGCGCGTCGGGCATGCTGCGCGGCATCGGTCGTTCACCCCACGATAGCGATCAATTGTCGCGGCCTTCGATTAGATTGAGGAAGTCCCACAACGGCTCTTCGATGCGCCTGCCGATCGCGCATCGCTCGATTCCGACCTCTTCGATTCCGCGCATCCCCATTCGCAGGCATCCAATCGCCCACTTGACGCTTCCGAAGGCTTCCCAGAAGCGGACCTGGTCGGGATCAACGCTTGAGCCGCCTGCTTTCTCATATGCCGCGAAGAGATCCTCGCGTTTGCCAAAGCCGCCGACGGGACCGGGTCCGCCGAAACGCCAGGTTTTCACGCAGACCCAGCCGAGATCCTGCATCGGATCGCCGCTCTGTGCGATCTCCCAATCGAGCAGCAGGCGGATACCGTCGTTTTCGCCGACAATAAAATTTCCGGTGCGAAAGTCGCCATGCACGACCGTGCGGCGGGGGTTTCTGGGGATGTGCTCAATTGCCCACTTTAACCCGAGTTCGAGCGCCGGGTGGTGCAGTCCGTAGTAGTCGGCGATCCGATATTGCACCGCGACCAGTTGCGCAGCGTCCTGATAGGGCAGGAAGGGGAGTTCCTTCAGATCGATTCGATGGATCGCGGCCAGAATCGCGCCGCACTGCCGCGTCATCATGGTGCGCGCGGACGCGAACTTTTCATCGCGCACGATTTTCGGTCCAAGCGTCTCTCCCGCGACTCTTTCGGTCACGTATCCGGGCCCAAGCCCGTCCGAGGGCTCGAGAATCGCGCGCACACGCGGTGCGGGAACGCCTGCGCGCACCGCCGCGATCATCACGCGCGCGTCCTGATCAGCGGTGATATGCGGAGCGATGTCGGCCAGCGGGCTCGGCTGCTCGGCCGCACCGGCGCTCGAAAGCTGGAGTATAAACTCCTCGCGCCGCCCACCGATCTCGGCATCAAACGACCAGGTTGTCTTATTGGCGCCGCCAGTCAGCCGCTCCAGTTTGTGAATCGTTCCGGGCGCGCCTATGCGCCGGGAGACTGCGGCGGACAGGCGCGCTTCGAATTCAGGACTGCTCATATCGATCCGGACCCGCCTAGCGCCACACTAACCTTGCGCTTCCGCGCGGCGGCCGAAACCGAACAGGATTTGCGCGACGCGCCGCATCTGGATTTCCTCCGAGCCTTCGGTAATCCGATAGCGGCGATGATGTCGATAGATATGCTCGAAGGGCTTGTGCCGCGAATATCCGATTCCTCCGTGCACCTGCATCGCGCGGTCGGCGGCCTCGCACACCAGCCGGTTTGCCCGGTAATTGCACATCGCAACCTTGTCGGAAAGCCGGATCGCGACTTCTGGCTTCGACATCTGATCCATCTCCCATGCGGTCTTGTGGATCAATGTCCGCAGCATCGCGGCTTCGGTATGCAACTCGACGAGCGGCCACTGAATCGCCTGGTTCTGGGCAAGCGGCTTTCCAAACGGTTTGCGCTCTTTGGCGTACTTGACCGCTTCGTTGATGCAGTATTGCGCGGCGCCAAGCGACGACGCCGCCTGCCGGATACGGTTTTCGTGCACAAAATGCTGTGCGACGGCGAGGCCGTTGTCGAGATCGCCCAGCACTTCGCCGGCCGGGATGCGCACGTTGGTCAGCGAGATGCGCGGATGATCGGTCGGCATGTTAAAAGTCCAGAGATACTCTTCGATTTTGAAACCCGCGCTATCGGTCGGAACGAGAAAGCATCCGATCCCGCGCGGGCTGCCGTCGCGATTATTGTGGCGTGCAAAAATGAAATCGTGCGTCGCGTTATTGACGCCCGTGTTCCACATCTTCGCACCATTTATCACCCAGTAATCACCCTCGCGAGCCGCGCGCGTTTCCATCCAGGTCGCGTCCGAGCCGTGGTCGGGCTCGGTCAATCCGAACGCGATGCGCGCGGTGCCGTCGAGCAGCTTGGGGATCCATTCCTTCTTCTGTTCAGGCGTGCCGAAGTCGCGGAACATCAGAACGGTCGGCATGTTGCCTACGATCGAGTTTTCATTCTGCAAGTCGTTGTGCAGTCCGAGACCCTTGGCGGCCAGATGCTCGCGAATCACCGCCATCGCCAGGTTGGTGCCGTCCTTGCCGCCGTATTCGCGCGGCAGGGCGTAGCGAAAATGGCCGGCCTTGTCGGCACGCCGGCGCATTTCACGCAGCAAATCTTCCCAGTCGTGGCGCGGCAGGCCGCCGTGCTCGAAATCAGTGCGGGCCCATTCCCGGCGATGGTCGAAA
>JAJZAG010000031.1:0-5306 GCA_021799555.1 Deltaproteobacteria bacterium
TAATCGCACCTTGGTGCCGCGACCCGCGCGTGGCTTCGGAGCCGCCGTGCGCCGGTCCGATTCGCGCTTGAACTCCCGCGGCGCCGCGCCATGCAAATTTGGCGCGTGCTTCGAGTGCAGCACCGGAGCGGTGAACGCAAAGGTGCGAAACGCCTGATCGCATTTGCGGCAGCCACCAAGATGCGCGATCAGTGCCGCGCAGCACTCTTGATCGAGCTCGCGCCGCCAGAAGGCCGCAAAATTCTGCCGGGCTTCGAGACAGTTCATCAAGATCCCCTGCGTGCGATCACTCGCAGGCGCTGCGCCTGACGACGCAGCGCTTGCCGAGCGCGAAACGCTCTGATCTTCACTTTGGCGACACTCCAGCCCATCGCCTCTGCGATATCGCCGATTTTCATCTGCTCGCTGTCCTTCATGATCAGAACGGTCCGGTCTTCCGGCTTAAGCGTATCGAGAAGGCGATGGGCAAATTCGTACGCCTCATGGCGTTCTTGCGCTTCGCTTACGATTTGTTCTGGTGAAGCCTCGGTCACAAGCCGCATCCACTGAACTTCCGGCGCCGCAAAGTCGGCGATCAATTCCTCTGGCCTGCGCCGCCTGCGCCGCAGCTCGTCATAGCACAGGTTGGTAACGATTGCGCGCAGCCATCCCGCAAACGGCATCTCCTTACGATACCGCGATAGAGATGCGTACGCGCGGAGAAAAGTCTCCTGGGCGATATCGCGAGCTATCTCCTGATCGTTAAAAAACCGCCAACACAACCGCTCGACCTGAGCCCGGTAGCGCGTCGCCAATTCGGCGAATGCAGCCCCTTGACCGTTTAACGCGGCGGCAATCAACTCGTCGTCGGGCCGGGAGACCAATCTCCACCCAAACCTTTTGCTCGCGGCGAGACCCATCATGCCGACTCCCTACTAATACGACGGCACCGCCGAGCGGTTACAGTTCGTTGTCATAATCTCATCCTCGCGCTGCGTCAGGCATTTCCACCTTCGCGCCAGTACGCGGAAGCGGGTATTCAACGCGGCGGAGGCGGTAGACCAGCCCGTGCGAGATCGTCGGGAGTGTCGAGATCCAAGGCAACGCCCGGGTCATCCACGTCGCTATAGACGATTCGCGAGGGCACCGCGTTTACTATCGCCCGCGCGCCATCTGCGAGAGACGCGGCCAGCAATTCCGGAAAGACCGAACGGTCGAAAATCACCGGATGGCCCCGTCTTCCATTGTATCGCGCAATCACGATCGCCGCGCGTGTGCGCTGGTATGTTTCGGCGAGCGTCCTGAAAGTATTTGCGTTGACAAGCGGATGATCGGCGAGGTGAACCATCACTGCATCCGCGCTTGGCGCGACTTCGCGAAGCCCCCTCTTCAGCGACGAGAGCTGCCCCTGAACGTAATCCGGGTTCTCTACTACCGCGACACCCGGGCTTGTCAATACTACGTCTCGAATCCGGTCGGCATGCGCGCCGAGTACGACGGCAATTCGATGGACTGACGGCCGTATGAGCCGCAGAGTGTGCTCAAGGAAAGTCTCATCGCCAATTCGCAAGAGCGGCTTCGGAAATCCCATCCGACGGGATTCTCCGGCGGCAAGCACGATTGCGTCGATACGTACCGCCCGCTTCTGGTCCACGCTACTGACGCGGCCGCAGGCGGCCGGACTTGACGCCGAGGTTGGCATGGTCGCGCACGCCGCTGCGCCGTTCGCGAATAATTTCGCCGATTATCGAGACCGCGATCTCTTCGGGCGTTTCGGCGGCGATATCGATTCCGAGGGGCGCATGAACCTGATCAATCAGCTCAGGCGGGATTCCCTGTGCTCCGATCCTTTCGAGCGTCGCGTTGACTCTCCTGCGCGAACCGATCATCCCGATAAACGCGCCCTCACTGTGTTTAAGTGCGGTGAGGACAACCTCTTCATCGAAGGAATGGCCCCGCGTAACCGACACCAGAAAGCAATGCCTATCCAGCCTAAGTTCGGCGACCGCGGCTGCGAACGGGCGTACTACGATCTCGTCGGCGACCGGAAAACGCTCGCGGTTCGCAAACGAGGCGCGATCGTCAATCACCGTGACGTGAAAGCCCAGCATCGAACCAATCGACGCGAGCGGCTGCGCGATATGGCCGGCGCCGGCGATTACCAGACGCTGCGCGCCCGAGACCGGATCGAGGAAAAATCGTGGCGCGCCCGATTGTTCGATCCGCGTTACCGGATTAGCACCGCCGTTTTCGCTGATTTCGACCAGGACCGGAATTCCGTCGGCGGTACGAACTTCGAGTTGCGCCATCGCGCGCGCCGGAATCTCGATCGGCGCCGCCACGACAGCGTTACGAACGCCGGCCTCGAGCACCACCCGTGCGCCAATCGCGGCCGCCGCTGCGGCAGTTCCAGAATCGATGAGGGTAAGGAGCGCGGCCGTGCGGCTGTGCGCGGCAGCGTCAAAGAGGCGGCGGGCTATATCGAGATCCGCCTGCGGGCGCCAGATATCGACGAAGACATCCATGATTCCCCCGCAGGTGCCAATTTCTTTTTGATCGAAATCACCGGTCAGGTCGACCTCGGTCAGCCGAGCGCCCTCGCCTTCTCCGAGTAAGAGCTGGGCTTTGCGAAATACTTCGGCTTCACCACATCCGCCACCGATCGTACCGAACTGCCCGTCTGACCGGACGATCATTTTTGCGCCGATTTCGCGCGGCGTGGAGCCACGGACATTAATCACCGTCGCCAACGCGAACGGCGCGCCAGCTTCCAAGGTGCGAACAGCCTCACCCCAAATTTGGTCCGGACCAATCATGCAACAACTGTTAAGGTATCAAATGCGGGCGTTGCAAAGAACGCGGCCTTCGTCCCGGTGCCGGAGCGCCGCCCGGCTTGGCGCCCGCGCGGCTCCGGCGGATGCGGGCGGCGTCGGTACGGATTGAGACCATTACCGCGGTTTCTTCAGATTTCGCTAAAACCTTTTCCAAACTGCTCTTTTCCCAGGCAAGCGAAGTAATTTTGACGGAAAGATCAGAAGCGCGAAATTGAAGGGCGCTCTTGGCCAACCTGCCGTGAGCGGCGCTAGTTGGACAGTTCGGTTGCGATTGCGTTGGCTTTGACGAGATCGTCTTCGGCCGAACGATAGTCGCCGGCTTCAATTTCCTTTTCGGCCTTCTCATCAAGCAGCGCCGCGCTCTGCAGCTTCCTGCGTTTGGCGGGTTCCGTCGGACCTTCGTCGCGCACATGCGCCAGCTTGAGCGACACCTCCCGCTCGAGTTGCACGAGTTCCGGGGATGGCCGGCTGCTGGAACTACCGGCGACTGCCAAAACGGGCGACAAGAGTACGGCTAGCGCAACGAGAATTGACCAACCCGGCGATATGTCCGTATCGCGCATCTACGACTGAATTTTCCCGGCTGCACGGATAAAAATCCAGCCGGGTGAACGCGCTATTGCGATGGTTCGTGACCGGCTCCTGAGCCTGCGCGATCGCGCACTTCGCGGTCGGCGATAGGACGCCCCGCATCGGCGTCCTCTGCGATTCCGTACCGCGCCAGCATCCTGTATAGCGTCGATCTCGAAACCCCGAGCAAATCCGCGGCGCGGCGGCGATTACCGTCCGTCTCTTCGAGCGAACGAATCAAAGCGCGCTTGATAACTTCGTCCAAAAGCAACGGACCCCCATCGCGTGCGGAATTTCGCGGTTGCGCCGCGGGTTCGATCCGGGACGGCCCGCGCGGTTCCACAGCTTCAGCAGCCGGAGCCGCGCCGGCGACTTCGAAAATATGCTCCGGCAAATCCTGGGCGTTAAGGCAATCGCTCTCCGAGAGGATCACGGCGCTCTCGACCGCGTGGGCTAATTCTCGAACGTTGCCCGGCCATCCATAGGCAAGCAGACGCTCGACCGCCGAACGGTCGACACAGGCGATATTTTTGCCGAAGAGCCGATTGTAGTGCTCGACAAAATGCGCGACGAAAGCTCCGATAGCTTCGCGCCGCTCCCGCAGCGGCGGTAGAAAGATTGCTGCCGTGTTCAGCCGATAATATAGATCATCGCGAAACTGACCCGCCTTTACCATCGCTCGCAAATCACGATTCGTCGCGGCGACCAACCTGATATCGACTTTATAATTGTGCGAGGACCCGACCGGCTGAATCTCTCGAGTCTCAACTGCGCGTAACAATTTTGGCTGCAACTTGAGCGGCAGCTCGCCGATTTCATCAAGAAACAACGTTCCTCCGTTCGCCGAACGGAAGTATCCCATCGACTCTTCGCGCGCGTCCGTGAACGCCCCTTTGACATGTCCGAAGAGTTGAGATTCGGCAAGCGATTCGACCAGGTTGGAGCAGTTGAAAGTCACAAAGGGTCCGCCGGGGACTGGACCCAACGTATGTAATGCACGCGCAACGAGTTCCTTTCCAGTACCTGATTCGCCGTAAATGAGAACCGTAGCCTTGTAAGGGCTAAGCCTTGCCACGGTCTTCAGAACTTTGCGTACCTGGGCGGATCGAACAATCATTCCGCCGATTCGCTCTGAGCCGTGTGCCAATCGCGCGATTGAAACGCGGTCTGACTGCTCGAATCCGGGACTCGCTCGATTTGCTACAACTTCACGCGTTACTCCGTCCCGCTCTCGCGCCTCCTCTGCCGATAAGCGTTCGAGTTCCTCTCCCTCGATGGCCATGTGCGGCTACGAAGCAAATGACGGGCCACGATGCTTCAAATTGCCACATGTGGCTATCGCGCTATAGTTCGAGCAGTAGAGATAAAGCACTGTGCCCGGTTGTTGTCACTATGCCATCATGATGTCATCACGCGACCCGCATAGCCTCAATCACTTGTGCCCCCCTCTCCAAGTTCGGATTCTTCTAATCTTTATCTGCCGGAGCGATGCAGTAACTAGAAATAGCTATCATTGCATTCAACTTCCAAGCTCTTCGCTGCGCTTTCGAATAATAATGCCGAATCGTCCAGCGACCCTTCGCAACGCGGGGGATCAATCATCGAGTAGTTCCGCAAGCACTCGGGCCGGATGATCGCGCGGGTCAACTTGACTATAAATTCGAGAGATACGACCGTTTTCATCGATAAGAAAACTGACGCGCTCGGCAGCCAGTGCTTTGCGGTCGGTGCATGCGCCAAAAGCGAGAGCGATCTCACGCGATGAATCAGTCAGCAATGGAAACTTGAAGTCGTTCGCTCGCGCAAATGCCGCATTCGCCTCGACAGAGTCAAAGCTCACACCAAGGATCTGAATCTCGGCTTCATCGTAGTAACATTGATGATCGCGAAAGCCGCGGCCTTCAGTAGTACAACCGGGCGTAC
>JAJZAG010000031.1:5316-18835 GCA_021799555.1 Deltaproteobacteria bacterium
AGTAGTACTTTCCGTCCTCGATAGTCGCGCAGGGAGATCGTCCTGCCGTCGTGGGCGGAGAGTGCGAAATCGGGCGCGCGGTCCCCAACCGAAAGCATCACTTCGCTCCCTTAAGCCGGTCAGTTCAGCATCGTGCGCAGCCGCTCGAGCGTCGCGAGACACGATGATTCGTTTGGTTCGTAGCTGAGCGCGCGTTCGAACTCCGCAATCGCGCGAGCGATCATACCCTTGGCCTCGTACAAGCGACCAAGATTCATATGTGGAAAATGCCGTGGCTCATAGCGTGGAGCGCTGGTTGCCTGCTCGAGCCATCCGATTGCCTCGTCCAGTTCGCCTTTCGCCATCAGATAAGCACCAATATCGTTGTATGGGTTGCCGAAGGAGGGATCGATAAGGATCGCGTGCTTGCATTCGGCGATTGCGTCGTCGAGCCGGCCCATCGCCTGATAGGCCCAGCCGCGAAAGGTATAGGCCTCAGCGGTCGGGAAGGTTTCTATTGATCGTGAGTAGAGCCGAATCGCGCCGTGCAGATCGCGTAGCAGGTGAAGCTGCACACCCTCGTTCCAGAGTTCCAGAGCCCGGGACTTTCGCTCGGTGTCATCCATTGCGGCGCCGCGTTCTTATTGCAGACCGATAACTGGCAGCGGTCAAGCGCCGGCTAGGCGTGCGCCCGAGCCTTATTTGGTCAAGGTTTGCATGATTTGAATCATGGCCGGCCCGACGATCACGCTCATCATCGCAGGCAGAACGAACAGTACCAGCGGAAAGAGAATTTTTACCGTCGTTTTCTGTGCGGCTTCTTCGGCACGCATTCGGCGCGCGGAACGAAGCGAGTCGGAAATCGAGCGCAGCGCGGGGCCGATCTGCGCACCAATCTGCTCGCTTTGGATAAGCGTCGCCGCCAGAGGTTTAACGTCCTCGACGGCGGTTCGATCGGCAAATTGGCGGAGCGCCTGGCCCAGGCTGGAACCGGCGGCCAGTTCGCCTGAGACAAGCGCGAGTTCAGCCCCGATCTCTTGACCTTGCCGTTCGGCTTCGGAGCCTACCACTTTGATCGCCTCCGAGAGTCCGAGTCCAGCTTCAACGCACACCACGAGCAGGTCGAGTACGTCGGAGAGCTGGCTTGCGATCGCACGCTGGCGATTGCGCGCCTTGCGGCCAACGTAATAACTAGGCACGAAAGCGCCTGCGGCAGCGCCTGCCACGAGGCTGAGGATCACGATTGCCCCCGGCCGCTGCGCGACGAGCGCGAACAAAAGCGCCGCGATAGCGCCAGCGCCGGCTGAGGCAATTCGCACAACCTGAAAGGTGCGTGGAGCGCTCGAACGCATGTACCCGGCCTGGACGAGCAAGTGCGAGATTCTTTCAGCCGCCGGAGTGTCGACTGGCGGCGCGGGCAGGCGCTGCACCACCCATCTGAACAAGGCGCGTGACAGCGAAGAATCGCCATTGCCTGCGAGTTCGCCGTCGCCATAGCTGACGCGCATCTTGACCGCCATGTCGGTGATTCGATCGTCTAATACACGCGACGATCCGAACAGTGCGGCGTACACCGCCGTCATCGCGGCAGCGATCAGCAATACAAAAGCGAGCGTGATATATAGCGCGGACATATCAGAAATCCACCTTAAGAAGTCTGCGAATCGTCGCGAATGCCATCAAATCGAGTCCAGCGGCGACCTTGAGAATGGTTTGGCCGGATGGGTCATAGAGCAGCGTGTGTACATACGCCGGCTGTATGATGCTGAACGCGCCGAGCATCACGATCGGCAGGAATCCGACCACCATCCCGCTCATTCGCGATTGTGCGGTTAGCGCGCGTATCTGCTGCTGAATACGCTGGCGCGTCCGGACAATCTCGGAGAGCCGGCCGATGATCTGGGCAAGTGAGCTGCCGACCTCGGACTGAACGCGGACGGCAACCACAAGCAGGCGAAGGTCTTCAATTGGAACTCGCTCGAGCATCTCCTCGAGCGCGCGGGGCAACGGCAACCCGAGCCGGGATTGTTCGATTACGGAGCGAAATTCGGCGCCGATCGGATCGCTGAACTCGGCAACCACGACCTGAAAGCCGCGCAGCAGGGAGTGTCCCGCCTCGATCGACGACTTGATCAGGTCGAGTGCATAAGGCAGCTGGGCTGCAAATGCCTTAAGGCGATGCTGCCTGCGGATCCGGATGTAGAATAGCGGCAGGACGCCCATCCCAAAGCCCAATCCCAGCGATAAGAGCGGATCGGACGAAATCGCCCCGGCACCCACAATGCCCGCGCCAGCCAGCAGAACGATCACGAGCAACACATCGGCGACCGGCAGATAGAGACCCGCCTGCCACATCATCTGCTCAAGCCGTTGAAGAAGGTCGATGCGCATCAAAGCCGCGAGGATCCGGGTCGCGGCTTCCGTGTTGCGTCGCCGGCCGGCCCTTAATATCCCTTCCGCCGCGGGCGCTTCCGGAGGAATCATGCGGCGGATCACATCGCGGCCGAGTGAGGGACGCACCTGATGCCGCACGATCACGAATCCGCCGAGCACCAACACCATGAAGAATGCCGAGCCTGTGATTAGGAGATCCATTGGCTTAGCGTTGCGCGGCCTTAAACAGGCGGGCGTCAGTCTTGTAACCAGCGGCCTCAAGGCGCGTGGCGTAATGCGAGCGAACGCCGGTCGAACGCAATTGTCCGGCGACTTTTGCGTCTGCTCGCGGTTCCCCACGGACAAATTCATAAAGATCCTGCATCATGATCATTTCGCCCTCCATCCCTGTGATCTCCGAGACTTTCATCACCTTGCGCGAACCATCGGAGAGGCGGCTGACATGCACGATCACATTGATGGCCGAAGCAATTTGCTGGCGCATCGCGCGCTGCGGGATTGACACCCCCGAGAGCAGCATCATCATTTCCAGCCGGCCCAGGCACTCACGGGTTGAATTGGCGTGAATGGTCGCGATCGAACCGTCGTGTCCGGTGGACATCGCCTGCAACATGTCCAGCACTTCGGCACCACGAACTTCGCCGACCACGATCCGGTCGGGGCGCATGCGCAGGCAGTTGCGCACCAGATCGCGCTGAGTGATTTCGCCCTTGCCTTCGAGATTGGACGGACGGGTCTCGAGCCGGACCACGTGCGGTTGCTGCAGCGAAAGCTCGGCCGAGTCTTCGATCGTGACGATTCGCTCGTCCTCGGGCACAAATGCCGACAGACAGTTGAGCATCGTCGTTTTGCCGGAACCGGTCCCGCCCGCAACGATAACGTTGAGCCGGGCGCGCACCACCGCAAGCAAAAATTCGACGACTTCCCACGTGATTGATTCCTTTTCGACCAGACCGGAGATGTCGTAGCGTTTGCGGCCAAAACGCCGGATCGAGAGCGCTGGGCCGTCGAGCGCAAGCGGCGGGATTATCGCGTTGATTCGCGAGCCGTCCGGCAGCCGCGCATCAACCATCGGCGAGGATTCATCGACACGCCGCCCGACGCGGGAGACGATCCGATCGATGATCAGCATCAGATGCTGATCGTCCTGGAACGCCGCTTCAGCCTGATGCAACTTGCCGAAGCGCTCGACGTAGACCTGGCCGTGGCCGTTGACGAGGATGTCGGTAATGTCATCGTCACGGAGCAGCGGTTCGAGCGGACCCAGGCCGAGGAGCTCATTCTTGATCTCTTCGACGAGGCGGGTGCGATCGGTATCGGTCAGCAGTCGCCCCTCTTCGTTGAGTATCTCGGTGATCGCGGCAGTGACCTTTCCGGACATCGCTGAAGGCTCGAGGGTCTCGAGCTTCGAGACGTCGATCGTCTCGAAGAGCCGGTTGTGAACCTTGATTTTGAGCCGGCGCGAGCTTTCGGCGAGCTCGTTTTTGCGGCGCTTTACGGTGCCGCCGATTAGCGATCCGGCCGCGGCCGAATTCTCCGCGGCCACAGCCCCGGAATTAAGGTTAGTCAGTCGTTGTGCGAGTCCCATAACAATATCCTCAAGTGCGAACGGCAAATGCGGATCGGAGCCGTGCGAAAATTCCAATCTCCTGCTCGGGCTCGGCCGCCGGAGCGCTCGGCGCGATCCGCCGCGCCAGTTCTTCGAGTGACTGCGCCAGCGCGGAAGCAGGCGCGACCTGCCAGAGGTATTTTGCAGTGACTTCCGCCCGTTCCAGAGCGTGCTCATCGGCGGGAATCCGGGCGTAAAGTTCGCGGCCAAGGGTGGACTCGATTTGCTTGTCGGTAATCGGATGCGCCGAGCGATGACGGTTGAGCAAAAAGCGCGGTTGCAGCGAGGTCAGCCCGAGCCGCTCGAACAAATCGAGGAATCGCCATGCGCATCGGGCCGACGTGATCGACTGCTCGAGCACGTAGAACAGATGTTCGGAACGCTCCCACGCTGCGACGGCGTTCTCGTCGATATGATCTCCGCAATCGATAATCACGTAGTCGAACAACTGCCGCATCAGGTCAATCACGGTGCCAACTGTCACATCGCTAACGAGCTCGGCCTCCTCGATCCTTTTGGGGGCGGCGAGCAGGTAAAGGCCTGACTCATGTTTGGACAGTGCGGACTCAAGTTGGAGCGAATCGAGCTTTCGGTCCAGGCGGACAAGCGGCAGAATCGTGACCTCGGGTTCGATTCCCAATGCCACCGCGAGACCTCCGGTCTGAAGATCAAGATCGATCATCGCGACCCGCTTTTGCGTCTGGCGAAGCGCGAGACCGAGATTGGCAACCAGCGTCGTCGTGCCCACGCCGCCAACCACGCTGACGAACGAGCAGACGACGCCGCCGTCGCGGCGATCCAAGCGCCAGCGCGCCTCGCTGATCTTGAGCAGCGCGCGCGTGGCGTCGCCGGCGTCGAGCGGCAGAAACAGCAGCTCGTCAGCGCCGGCGCGCAGCGCCCGCTTCATCAGGCCCGCCGAGCGAGTCTGTACGAGCGCGAACATCACCGGACGCGGATTTTGTCCGGCCTGCGATTGCAGGCAGCGCAGTCCCTGTTCCTCGTTTCCCGCAAGCATGACCATCAGCACGTCGGGTGCGCCAGCGGAAGATTGCGCCCCCAACGAGGTTTCCTCAATTTCAAGCGGCGGGTCGCCCAGTGCCGCGAGCGCGGCTTTCGCGGTAGCGCGCAGTTCGGCGTTGTCGCCCATCAACTGGACGCGGAGGGTTCCGCGGCTGACTTCTCGATTGACTCCGGAGACTGACACGATTTCCTCCTCGATAGCGGCTAGAAGCGCGGCCGCGACGCGTCCGGCGGACTGATCTCGCGGGTCTTGATTTCTTCAGGCGACAGTCTGCTGCCCTGAGGCAAATCGACGCGTGCACCCTCGGGAAGCGCATTCACGATTCGAGGTGTGACGCTCATCACCAGATCGGTCTCCTGTGTGGTGTGCGAGGTAGTGCGAAACAGGCCGCCCAGGTATGGCACATCGCCCAAGTAGGGAACCTTGTTGACGATCGAGATTGGGTTATGCAGGATCAGCCCGGCCAGGATTAGCGTTTGTCCGTCGCGCAGCCTGACCATCGTTTGCGCGCGCCGAGTAACGAAAGCCGGAACGGTAAAGCCGAACATTGCTACCCCGTGCGCGTAGTCCGGCTGCGAGACTTCGGGCTTTACGTACAGCTCGATCGTATCGCGGCCGATTACGGTGGGGAGAAACTCGACCGAGGTGCCGAACTGTTTGAACACGATGGAAGTATTGAGCGCTTGCGCGATGACGATCGGGATTTCGCCGCCCGATAGGAACTTGGCTTGTTCACCGGAGTTCGCGAGCAGATGCGGTTCGGCGAGAATTCGCGCCAAGTTGTGCGTTTCAAGGTACTGGAAGAAACCCTGGGTCTGGATACTCGAATTTCCGGCCGCAAGACCGTAGGTCAGGTTTTGCGAAAGCATCAGCGGAATCAGCGCGCCACCCGGCGGCAGGGTCGCCTCCTGTCCGGAAACGACAGTGCCGTTTGGTAGCACCGTCGAGATTGGAAGTTGCGGGCTGAACGGCGTTGCCACCGCCCCCGGCATTCCGAATAGCGACACACCGTAGTTCTGCAGCGCCATCGAAAGGTTCACGCCCTGATTTTCGATTTTCGATCGATCGAGTTCAGCGACGATACAGTTGAGCATCACCTGCTGTTTGCCACCTGAATCGATCCTGACTTGCCGCTCCTCGTAACTGCCGCGATCGTCCCAGACTGCAAGAGTCGTGAAGCCGGGGGTGTGCCCGACCAGATTGATTTGTGACGGATTGATTACTTGAATGTCGGCAATCTTCGAGTCGGCAATCGAGACGCGGATCAGGCGGCGGCGGAAATCCAGGACTCGCGAGGTCCCCTGCATCAGAACGATCGAATCCTCGGGCAAATAATTGGGAGCCGCAGGCCCTCCCGACTGCGACGGAGACAGATATCCGCCGTTATCGGCTACGGCAGGATTGCTCCGCCACTGTCCGAGCGGGGAATCTTCACCCGGAGTTTTTGCAGACGGCAACGCGGGTGCGGGTGCAAAGCCATAAGTTTGTGCCGGTGCCGCTGTTGGGCCCACCACCTGAACCATCTCGCTCGGCGCCGAAGATACCGGCGGCGCGGCGGCCAGTCCGATCGCCGGTGCCGACGATGGCGACATGGCCGCTCGCGCGCCGGCGAGCCCCTCATCAACGGTCGCGTCAGGGCTCTTGCCCGGTTTGAGCGGAGCACCGGGCGTTGCGACACTGCTCACCGCGACGTCGTATTCAGCCTTTTGGCCGTCCGCACGGGTCACAGTGACGATCCATCTCCCGCGTTCAGCGCCGAGCAGGACGAGCTTGCCGGGTGTCTCGCCGTGAACAACCAAGGCATGAGGATTGTCGATCACGCGCACGGCAGGCGTGCTGCCGGGTGCGAGATTATCGATCGTGTAAAGCTCGCCGGCCGCGATCGATAGCGCTATGGGCGCGGGCGCTGTTCCAGTGCCGGCAAAGGCGGCACTTGCTCCGGCGATCGCGATTACGCAGGTAGCGGCTATTGCCAGCATCCAAAGTCTGACCCGAGTGGTAATTGGTGAATAGTGAGTGTGCATTGATGGTCCCCTCTAAACGCGCGCCTTCATGGAATTGCGATCGTTTTGGGCGCGGGCACGTAGACGCCGGAGCCTATTGAGGTTCGGGGCGAATCTTCGGATGGCGCAATCGCGTCCGCAGCGCGCTTGTTCGGCGCAGAATTGCCGGCGGGCGTCCTCAGCGCCTCCGCCAGGATCGGGGGCACCATAATCGAAGCGGAGGCTTGCGGACGCAACGGCAGACTTGACGCTGATGAACCACGCGATGAAGCAGCCGTGGCAGGCACCGGCTCCGCTGTCGCTGCGGGGTAAACTTCCCGCAGCAGGCTCATCCGATCCGTCGAAAGCGCCGACCTGATAAATGAAACGGACTCGGCGGATTTGCCGTCGCGCATAATTTGTACGCTCAGCGTGGGCCGCGCCACGCGCGGGGGGCGCACCGTGCCGAGTGCCGCGACTTGATCGTGGATTGTGGGCGGATCGAAGCCGTGCAAATCGCGCATCTCCGCACCGTTGGTCATGACGATCTTGCTGTCACTGTAATTGCGCATCGCAAGGTGCAGCTGACCCTCATGAGTGGCTAGCGCGAGTTTTTCCGCCTGCGCCGGGGTAACCAGCAGCGTTACGACCTTGACCACCTCGGGCTGGTCGTTTTTCTTTTCAATCTCCTGGGCAACCGCGAGCACCTCGATATCCTGCAGAACCACCTTCGAAAATGACGGGATGTCGCGTCCCGAACCGGAAACCGAGACGAGCACGTCCACACGCGCGCGGGGTTGTACGAAGCCGGCGATATCGCTGACCTCGTCGACCGGCACTGACATCGCGCGCATCCCATTCGGGATCAGCAACGGCAATACGCCCGAAGTCTTTTCGCCCATGAAGAGCTTGCTCGCGACGACGGGTTCGTTTGCGATGATTTGGTATTTGACGAACGAATTAACCAGCGCCTGCGGGTCCGTGAATGCCCCCTCCGGCACACTGTCCCGCGACCATCGTGCTAGTTTCACCGCACCGGGGTCGATCCGTGATCCGAGCGGAAGATCGTGGGAGGCAACCACGATATCAACCGTGTTCGCCAGCGCCTTTTGAACTTCCGCTTCCCGCCGCTTAAGTGCTGAGAAAACGATCACTGCGGCAAGGATTGCGGCGAATCCCGCCAGGATCGCGAAAATCAATGGTCGTCTCATATTCCCCTCCGTTCCGCCCGCTCACGCGGCCCGGGCCGGGATTTATACCCTCTGAGTGCGCCCTATTTTCGGCTCATAATCGCTTCGGCGCTCTGTTGGATCCGGACGACTCCGGACTCGTGAGTGGCAGGTCTTACACAACCGCCCCGATGGCACCGTCTCGAAACCGAGTTGGCTCGGCAGTCAGGCGGCGGGCTAATCGTTCGCGCCCGCCGCCCGCCGCGTCATTGCTTACGAGGCGCTCAGCGTCGAAGTGACGTTGGTAATTATGTGGTTGATGCCGCCCTCGAGGCCCTCGTAGGCCACATATCCGGCAACCGCGATCGCGGCGATAATCAGAACGTATTCCGTCATCGTCTGGCCTTTGGCCGCGTTCACTCGCGAATACAGCTTTGCGATCAGTTTGTTCATGACTCTGTCCTTCCCTCTTTGAGCTTCAGCTCGGTTTTGATTTAGAGATAAACTTTGAAATGCAAGCTTCTCGGAGAGGCGATAAGTGCAGAGGTCGTGCCACGATGCCTGGCCACGCTGAGCCAAGCGTTTAACGGACCTCGTCATCTGTGATTCGCACCATTGGGACAGTATATGTCCGCCTGCGAAACACGAGCGTTAGTGGTTAGTCTGAGTAGTGTTTCAATTCGATGCGACTAGTATTCACTATATGACCAACATCGAACGATTCCGGTCGCTGATGAATGCTAAAGGTCGGTGATGACGGCTAAACGCAGTCTCTACGCGTCACTGACCATGGCGTTGCCAGCTCGTCTCGATTTCAAGCGTGTGTTCGGACATCGATCACTCCGATGCGAGCTTCGCGAGCAACCCGGATCGGTCAGAGCCTCTTCAGCCCTGCCAAGGAACACCCGTTCAAACGTAGGTGGATGAACGTCCCAGCAAAAAAAACCCTTGTTCTTCATGTACGGATCGGGTCCATAATCGAAGCGTGAAGAAGTTCTCACCGTCGAACTTGCTGCGGGTTTTCGGCCTCGCATTCGTAATCGCCATCGGCGCAGGCGGATGCACACCGAGCGCGTTAACGCGGGCCCGAGCCCGTATGCGAGCGGGCGACTATGCCCAGGCCAGGCCGGAATTGCTGGCGCTCGCTGCGCATCCCGAAAAGCTCAGCACGCCCCAATTACGGGAAGTCAAAGACGACTTGTGCATCACGGCTTACACGATAGGCGCGCCATCGTTCTCTCTGGCTGCGCAGCAGCAATCGTGCGCTGATGCCGCAAGCGAGCCCGGCAGCACGAGCGGTCTGCTTCTCGCGCGGATTAACGCGGCGCTCGCTCAGTCAGCCGCCGACCAGGTCGAGCACGCGCTCAGATCCGGAGATCTCGCGGGTGCCGAAGCGGCAGCCGAACAATACGCAACGATTCCCGGCGCCGACCCGTCAAAGATGGCAAATTGGTCGGGACGAATGTGGAAGATGGCGAATGTCAATCGCACTCATCCGAACCGAGCCACCAAGGCAGCGCTCAATGTGACGATTACGCAACTTCGACGGCGAGAGAAGCAGGTGCTGCATTTGAGTGATGGCAAATTCCACGCTTGGATTCTTGACACCGCAACGATAGCTGGCGTGCCGATGGTGGAGAGCTCGGAACTGCGCGCACACCGCATCCTACGGCTCAGAATCGCCGATAACTCGCTGCCCATCGTGGCACTTCATCTTGACAAGTTCGCCGAAATCAATGATGCGCTAGCGGCGCGATGCGGTTGCGACGCTCGCACGGATGTAGGAGTTGGTCCGAATGATTTTCCGGCTTATGCGGCGCGGCTTGATCCGGAAAATCAGCGCTCGGAAGTATTAATCCTTATCAGCGGCGCAAGTATCACACAGAGAATCTCGCGCCGCTGAGTTCTGGAAAACGTTGGAGGGTTTTGCTCAAGCGCGCGAATCCGCCGGCGCCGACCCCACCACACCAACAGCACGCTTCCACGCCACCTGCCATCCGACCCGCACGCGCTCAAGATACAAGTAAATCACCGGCGTCGTGTAGAGCGTGAGCACCTGGCTGACGATCAAACCTCCGACGATTGCGATCCCCAGCGGACGGCGCAACTCCGACCCCGTGCCAGTGCCCAGGGCGAGCGGTAAACCACCGAGCAGCGCCGCCATCGTGGTCATCATGATCGGTCGAAAGCGCAGGACGCAGGCCTGATAGATCGCCTCGCGGGCCGGTCTTCCTTCCACGCGCTGAGCCTCAAGTGCGAAGTCGATCATCATGATTGCATTCTTCTTGACGATGCCGATCAGTAGAATAATTCCAATCAATGCAATCACCGTGAGAGAGTGACCAGTGATCTCAAGGGCGAGCAGCGCACCGACGCCAGCGGACGGCAGCGTCGATAAAATCGTGAGGGGATGAATATAGCTTTCATAAAGAATTCCAAGCACGATATAAACGGCGAGTAATGCTGCTAGTATGAGCATCGGTTCATTCGCGAGCGACGACTGGAACGCCTGCGCAGTTCCCTGGAAGCTCCCCGTTACACTTGACGGCATCCTGATTTGGGCCTGCGCATCAGTGATCAGAGCGACCGCCTCGCCTAGCGACACGCCGGGCGCGAGATTGAACGAGATCGTAACCGACGGAAACTGCCCCTGATGATTAACCTGGAGGGCCGTGGTTTTCGGCTCATATCGAGTAAACGCGCTAAGCGGAACCATCTGGCCCGAATTGGTGCGAACGTAAATCTGCGACAGCGATTCGGGGTTCTGCCAGAAGCGCGGCTCGACCTCCATCACGACGTGGTATTGATTGAGTTGAGTATATAGGGTCGAGACCTGCCGCTGGCCGAACGCGTCGTACAAGGTGTCATCGAGCATCTGCGCCGATACGCCTAGGCGTGAGGCAGTCTTGCGGTCAATTACGAGGTTGGCGGCAAGACCGCTGTTCTGCTGATCGCTACTCACATCGGTCAACTGGCGCATTTTGCGCAAGCGAGCGAGCAGGCGCGGCGCCCAGGAATTAAGTGCGTCAAGATTCTGACTCTGAAGTGTGTATTGATATAGCGCGTTGGAAAGGCGGCCACCGATCGTGAGATCCTGTGCGGCCTGCATGTAAAGCGTGGCACCGGCGATGTGCGCCGTGCTACGGCGCACTCGGGCAATTACCTCGGCAACGCCGATCTTGCGCTCCGACAGTGGTTTCAAGGTGATGAATATCCGGCCCGCGTTGACCGCGGCGCCGTAGCCGCTTGCGCCGGCGAACCCGATCACATGATCAACCGCCGGATCCCTCTTGACGACCTTTACGAATTCGGAAAGCTTGCGCTCCATTGCCTGGAACGACGTATCCTGATCCGCCATCAGCATGCCCATCATCCGGCCGGTGTCCTGCAACGGAAAGAACCCCTTCGGGATTATGAAGAAGAGATAGATGTTGATCGCGAGCGTAACGATCGCGATTGCGAGCGTGAGCGGCTGATGGTCGAGAACCCATGCCAGACTTGACCGGTAGCGCGCGAGCATTCCGTTAAAGCCGGTTTCGGCGATGCGGTAGATTCGACCGTGGCTTTCACCGTCATGCGCTCGCAATAGTTTCGCGCACATCATCGGCGTCGTGGTGAGCGACAGCACCAGCGAAACCGCTATCGCCGTGGACAGCGTCACCGCGAACTCGCGAAACAGACGACCGACGATTCCGCCCATCACGAGAATCGGAATGAAGACGGCGATCAGCGAGACGCTCATCGAAAGCACGGTAAATCCGATTCCGCTCGCGCCTCGCACCGCGGCTTCATAGGGCGGCACGCCCTGTTCCAGAAAGCGCGAGATATTCTCAACGACGACGATCGCGTCATCGACGACAAACCCGGTCGAGATCGTCAGAGCAACAAGCGACAGATTGTCGAGGCTGTATCCGCACAGGTACATGACGCCGAAGGTTCCGATCAATGAAAGCGGAACCACTACGCCCGGGATCAGCGTCGCGCGAAGATTTCGCAGGAATACGAACACCACCATTATCACGAGCATCACCGACAAGAGCAGTGTGAACTCTACGTCGCGGACCGACGCGCGAATTGTCGTGGTTCGATCGAGCACAACTGTCAACTTGATCGCCGGTGAAATGGACGCTTGCAGCGACGGCATAGCAGCGTACAGCCGTTGATTAGTCTCTATGATGTTCGCCGCCGGCTGGCGAAAGATGATCAGCAGAACGGCCGGACGATTGTCGACCACGCCCGCATTGCGCACGTCCTGAACGGAATCGGTCACTGTGCCGAGATCCGACAGATGAACCGCGGCGCCGTTGGCGTACGAGACGATGAGCGGCCGGTATTGCGCGGCATGCAGCAGCTGGTCGGTATCGCTGATCCCGTAGTCGGTCCTGGGTCCGGAAAGCTCGCCCTTGGGACGGTTTGCGTTGGCCCCAGCCAGCGTTGCACGCACCTGCTCGAGTCCGATCCCATAGCTGTTGAGCTGCGCAGGATTGAGATCGACTCGGACCGCCGGCAGAGCGCTGCCGCCCACCACAACTTGTCCGACGCCTTCTATTTGCGAAAGCTTTTGCGAGAGAATCGAGTACGCCGCATCATACATTTCGCCGCGCGTCTTCGTGTCCGAGGTGAGGGCAATGATCAATACCGGCGCATCTGCGGGATTTACCTTCCGATAGGTGGGATTCGACGGAAGCGTACTTGGCAACTGGCTACGCGCCGCGTTGATTGCGGCCTGCACGTCGCGCGCAGCCGCGTCAATATTACGGCTCAGATCGAACTGCAGAACGATCGAGCAAGTGCCCAACGAGCTCGTCGAAGTAAGCTGCGTCAAGCCCGCTATTCGGCCGAATTGGCGCTCCAGCGGGGTCGCCACGGACGACGCCATTGTTTCGGGACTGGCACCGGGCAGCGTCGCCTGAACCTGGATGGTTGGAAATTCGACCTGCGGCAACGGCGCGACCGGCAGCATCCGGAACGCGAGAATCCCGCCGAGCGCCAGCGCAATCGTTAGCAGCGTCGTGCCGACCGAATTTCGGATGAACGTTTCGCTCACAAAGACTGCGCTCCAACCGAACCCGGCACTTCCTCGTTGATCCGCACCGTCGCGCGAGAGAGACGCTCGGAGAGCCTTTCGAAAGCGAGAAAGATAACCGGCGTCGTGTATAGAGTGAGCAATTGGCTCACAAGCAGGCCGCCGACAATCGTAACTCCCAATGGACGGCGCAACTCAGAGCCGGTACCTGTACCAAGCGCAAGCGGCAATCCGCCGAGCAAAGCCGCCATCGTGGTCATCATAATCGGCCGAAAGCGCAGCAGGCACGCCTGATAAATCGCGTCGCGCGGAGCAAGCCCATCCTTACGCTGTGCTTCC